>JAAPAA010000297.1 GCA_012274165.1 Thiobacillaceae bacterium | reverse complement strand
GTCGCCCATCCTGCACGGCATCGAAAAGACATCCCTGGCCGCGCTGCAAGGCGACTGGAGCGGCCTGGTGGAGCGCGCCCGCGTGCGCAAGCTCGCGCCGGCCGAATACGCCAACCCCACTTTCACCATTTCCAACATGGGGATGCTGGGGGTGTCGCACTTCACCGCCATCCCCACGCCAGGCATCGCCGCGATTCTGGCGATTGCCGCCAACGGCCCGCAGGGCACGCCGTTCACGCTCACCTGCGACCATCGCGTGCTGAACGGCGCGGATGTGGCGCTGTATCTGGGCGCATTGAAGCAGACCATCGAAGCGCCGGAAAGCTGGATTCAGGGGTCAGGGATCGGGGGTCAGGGAACGGCGGCCGAGACGGTTGCCACGTCCGCTACCCATGCTGCGCCCGTTTCGCCGATTCCCGAAGGCAACTGGGACTTCCCCGTGGTGGTGGTTGGCGGCGGCCCCGGCGGCGAGGATTGCGCACGCGATCTGGCCGACCATGGCGTCAAGGTGATGATGGTCAACAACGAACCCTTCCCCGGCGGCGAATGCCTGTGGCGCGGCTGCATCCCGTCCAAGGCCTGGCGTGCCGCGGCGGACGTCATCCGCAACCGCAGCCACGACGCTGAAATCGGTGTCGATGGCACGCAGACCCCGGCGCTCAATTGGGCGCAGGTGGAAAAACACCGCCGCTGGGTGCAGAGCAGCCGCGGCGAGATGGCGCTCAAAGCCGACAAGGGCATGAAGATCGATGTGCGCGAAGGCTTCGGCGAATTCGTCGACGCCCACACATTGAAAATCACCCCGGTCGAAGGCGAGGCCTACACCGTCAGCTTCGGCGCAGCGGTGATCGCCACCGGCGCGCCCGCCTTCGTGCCGCCGATTCCCGGCGCGCGCGAAAATCTGGCGAGCGGCGGCGTGGTCACCTCCGACACCATCTGGAACCTCGCTGCACCGCCGAAGAAAATGGCGATCATCGGCGGCGGCGTCATCGGCGTCGAGATGGCGCAGATCTTCCGCGACTTTGGCACCGACATCCTCATGCTGGAGCGCAACGAGCGCATCCTCGGCGAAATCGAGGACGAAATCGGCAAGACCCTGATCGGCCTGCTGGAAAAGGAAATCAGCGTCGTCACCAACGCGTCGATCGATGGCGCAACCGGTACGCCGGGCAAGATGAGCGTCGCCTACAAAAATGCGGCAGGCGAAGCGCACACCTTTGACTGCGACATCGTGCTGATGGCTACCGGCAAGCGGCCCGACACCAGCAAGCTGGGTATCGACAAGGCCGGCGTCGAGCTCGACGGCGCGGCCATCAAGGTCAACGCGCGCGGCCAGACCAGCGTGCCGCACATCTACGCGGTGGGCGACGTGATCGGCGGCTACATGCTGGCGCACACCGCCGCCACGCAGGGCCGCGTTGCCGCCGACAACCTGCTGGGTCATGCATCTGCCTACGATCAGGACAAGGACTGCGGCGTGACCTTCTCGCGCCCGCAGGCCGGTTTCGTCGGCTTGAGCGTGGCGCAGGCCAAGGCCAAGGGCATCGACGCCGTGGAAGCCAAGATGCCGATGAGCATCGACGCCAAGGCGATGATCACCGGCGAAACCGACGGCATGATCAAGCTGGTGGCGGACAAGGCGACAGGGCGGATCATTGGCGTGCACTTCCTCGCCGACCACACCGACACCCTGATCGGTATCGGCGTGATGATGGTCGCCGGTGACATGACGCTGACCCAGGTGGCCAAGGCCATCTTCCCGCACCCCACGCAGACCGAATTGTTCGGCGAGCTGGCGCGGCGACTGCTCAACCGCCTTCGCCGCACGGCGAAAAAATAAGGGTTGGCGGCGTACGGCGAAGAAATAAATATCGAAACGTCCCAGCAACACGAGCCGCGCCTGCGGCTCGTGTTGCATCCGGCCAGTGCATCGTCGTCATCCGCATGTGCCGGGTTAAACTTGAGCGTTAACTGAACAGGCGTTCACTCCATGGAGCTCCACCAGTTTTTTCTCATGCTCGCGATCATCCTGATCGCGGCCCGCCTGTTCTCCGAGATCGCAGGACGCCACGGCGTGCCGTCGGTCATCGGCGAACTGCTGGCAGGGCTGCTGATCGGCCCCTCGTTGCTAGGCTGGGTAACACCGGACGCGACGATGGCGCTGCTGGCGGAAATCGGCATCATTCTGCTGCTGTTCGAAGTGGGCATGGATACCGATCTGTTCCGTCTCGCCAAATCGGGAATCAAGCCGCTCGTGGTGGCGATCGTCGGCTTTACCCTGCCCTTTGCGCTGGGCTACGCGGTCTGCCGCTGGGGCTTCGGGCTGAACAATCTGGTCTCGCTGTTCATCGGCGGCACCCTCACCGCCACCAGCATCGGCATCACCGTGCGCGTGCTCGACGACCTCGGCAAACGCCATGCGGACGAGGCGCAGATCGTGATTGGCGCAGCAGTGCTGGACGACATTCTCGGCGTGCTGGCGCTGGCCTTCCTCTATCAGTTCGCGGTGCAGCAGGAAGTGTCGCTCGCCGCCACCGGCCAGGTGGGCCTCTTCATCGTGCTGTTCATGCTGCTGTCGCCGTTTGCCGCCAAACTCGTCGGCGGCATCATCGACCATTACGACCAGCGCGCGACCACGCCCGGCCTGCTCATTACCATGGCGCTGGCGCTGATCCTGCTGTTTTCCTGGATGGCGCATCTGGTCGGCGCGCCGCTCATCATGGGCGGATTCGCGGCAGGCATCGCGCTATCGCAGCACTTCCGCTTCAATCTCATGCAACGGCTCGGCCAACCCGCGCTGGACCGCTGGCTGGCCCCCAGTCCCAACATGGCGCACCGTCTGGAAGATCAGATGCGGCCGCTGATCCACACCTTTGCACCAATGTTCTTTGTCATGGTCGGCGTCTCGCTCAATCTCAACACCGTCGACTGGAGCTCGCCGCGCGTCTGGCAACTGGGCGGCGCACTGATCGCGGTGGCCTTCATCGGCAAGATCGCCGCCGGGTTTTTCATCAACGAAACCCGCTTCCGCCAGATCGCCATCGGCCTGTCGATGGTGCCGCGCGGCGAAGTCGGCCTGATCTTCGCGCAACTGGGCCTGAACCAGAAAATCCTCGATGCTGAAACCTACGCCGCGCTGCTGATCGTCATCGCGATCACCACCGTTGCGCCGCCCTTCCTGCTGAAATGGTGGTATGGCCGCGAGCAGTCCGCTGCCTGATCTGACCGCTTTTGCCTGAGCCTTGTTCTCCACCATAGAAAAAGCCTCCCGAAGGAGGCTTCTGTCGTGCACCGTACGCGGGCTGGTTAATTTTTCACATAACCCTTAGTTAAGCAAGCACCAGAATAAGTCCATACCAATCGTTGATTACCAGCGGCGCCCTCTGCAGCGGGAGCCAATACGCAAGTATCCGCTGCCAAAATACCCTTATAGGCGTTAGGCGTTGCAGTAATTGTCCCACCCGCAATGGCCAGGGAGTTAAACGCCTTTGTCAAGGAAGTTGAAGGGGTCGCTGGCATACCACCGGCTACTGCGCCACCGTTAGTGGCGGCATCCATACTCGCGAGTGCTGTTCCATTTTGGAAAGCATCCTCAACAGCCAATTTGTAAGGTGCCATGGCACCAGTAACCTCAGTGTACGCAGCCCTCTTGATGTAATCTTGATAAGCAGGAATCGCAATCGCCGCCAGAATACCGATAATCGCCACCACGATCATCAATTCGATCAGGGTGAAACCTTGTTGGGCTTTACGCGCCATCATTTTCATTTCCATTTTAAAGCTCCTTGAGTTGATGAATGTGAACACGCGTCCGCTGTGTCTGGCACATTAACGTGCAGCGGTCGTGCCAACTTTAGCCAAGGTCGCGTTAAATTCATCAATTCACGCCGCACGCCTTGCGCAGCGCGGGGGTGACGGACGCAAGCTGACGTTCAACATGAGCCGGCAGCGCAAAATGGGTAAAAGATCACCGCCCTTGCCGGTCACGATGTGCCGTATTTTGTCAGCCAGGCAACGGGCGTCACCGCTCTTAATCTTAATGTTCAAATTCGAACGGATTGATCAACTCAAGGCCACAATCCTCAAAGTCCTTGATGTTTCGGGTGGCAACGGCAAACCCATGGGTGTGGGCAATGCTTGCAGTTTGTGCGTCTGGCGGACTCATGGGGCGGCCAAGCTCCTTGCGATGCCCCTGGATTTCGGCATAAGCACGGGCGGCAGAGGCAGTAAAATCAAGTACCCGCTCCTCAAATGCTTGCGCGACAAATTGCTCGAAACGGCTATGTAATTGCCACCGGCGTTGACCTTCTGGCAAAACACGCAGGCCATAGCCGATTTCTGCCAGTGTCACGGTGGTGATGAATAGTTGGTTGCTGTCCTGGGCATTTAACCAACTCAGAACCTGCGAAGAAGGCTGCGGGCGCATGACCTCTGAAATCACGTTGGTATCAACGACGATCATCAGGCAAAACTCAGCGGATCATGTGGCGCGTGTTGGGGAAGTTCCAATTCAACTCCGGACTCGGCCCCAAAGAACCGCACGGAAAGGTCGCCCAGCCGTTTGGGAGCGGTGACCGCCTGCCGAAGAATGCGCCGTGCCTCTTCTTCCATCGATACCTGGTGATGGGCCGCGCGGATACGCAGGCGCTGGATGGTGTCGTCGTCCAGCTTCCGGATGCTCAGGTTAGCCATTTTCATTCTCCTTTCGTGCCATCACGTGCAGGCATTGTGGGCTCACGCCTGCACGCGGGCAAGCCGTTGTTGGAGCGGGAAATAGGGTCGGCCAGATGACCAACGAACTTTTATATCGACAGCTGCACCCACATAGGACGGTGGTCAGATATGTAGTAACGCAGATAGGTCTTGTAGTCCTTCAGATTTGTTCCGCTCTTCCAGAGGTCAGGAAAGATCGCTGCATCGTAGTCAAAAACACCCTTCAATCCAGTAAAGTGGCTTTGTGATGTTTCCGGAAAGAAGGCAACCTGATCGTAGTTAGCATCACTGCTGATGCTCGAGGCAATTTGAGTTGAATGCTCTGGAAGATTGAGGCCCAGTTTCGTTAGGGCGTTATAGATGGGATCACCAGGCTCGCATTTCGGCATGTTGAAATCACCAAGGGCTACTAACTCACGTGTGAAAGAGTAAGGGCTCTTTTTCCTCAAGTCTGCCCACTTGGCTACAGCAAATGTCTCTAATGACCGACGCGCAATTGATTCCGGTTTTTCGTCTCCGTAAAACAGATGGACATTCACGAACATCAAGGAAGTATTCCCTACTGAAAACGCGGCTAGATAGGGCGTGCGGTCAAACCCGCTGAACTGTGCGTTTATGTCTGGAAGCTTGATTGCTTTGAAACGTGAGGGAGGGAAAGCGATCTCGCCAATCTCCTCCAGCACGGTCAGCTTGTTGCTGTCATAAAGAAATGCCATCCGCTCGTTATTACCCGATGCGTCAGACATGACGACGCGGTAAGACTTCGGAAGCTTATTGTGTATGTCGAACAGGTCGCCAAAGTTTTCCCGACATTCTTGAATAGCGATAATCTCGAACCAGCCAATAACCTCGGCGATGATTGACAGGTCTTGATCGCGTCGATCCTGGGCACCAAGGTTAGCAATATTCCAAGTGGCCACCAGCAGCTTGCCTTGTTCGCGTTTTGGAATCGCGCGCGCTTTCTTGTGCTTGCGCAGGCGAGTTATCTCAGCGTTTAGATCGTATTCGAAGGCAAACTTAGGCTTTGGAAAAACTGGCATCTTTGACCTCCGCTAATCATCGTAGCTTAGTGCATCTACAAAGACAGATTCAGCTATCCGCCCATGTTAAGTTCATGATGTCGCCACGACCTTGCGTCACCCAGGAATTGCCGCTGGCGGCCAAAGTACGCGTAAATTCAGCCTGAATAGAATGTGGAATGACGTTTGCCGGACCACTAAAACGAACCACAAAATGAGACGCCCGCTCAATGGGAGCGTATTGGGCCTGGCAAACCAGAAGATTCAGCGCCCAGTTCGAATTGGTTTTGGTCTGCCGCAGACTCGAATAGCACCTGCACAAGCGCCGGCTGCATGATGTTTGCCTCCGCCGCCTTAATCGCTACCGTTGCTTCACCTGGTGCAAGCGTGGCTGGCAAATCCAGCAAAACCATGGTGTCAGACCAATCATTTTGATCACCTGGCGGAGCAGGATATCCAGCGCTAGTTCTGCATCCGTTGGATCGTCCTTAAAGCGGGCATTCAGGCGGCGTACTCACTAAACGTCGGCAACCTGCGCGACACCGGTCTTTTAGCTGAGGCGACGCCACCGGCCGCTCCTGGCCTGATTTCAGCCCACCGCGCAGTTTATAAATCCGGCTTCCTTATCCATACAGCTGAACAGCAAATCCATCCCCCTCCCAGCCGCGAATCAATCGCCAATTGGCGCTTGCGGCGATGGCGCTGAATTCGTCGCTGCGGAATTTGTAGGCGTTTTCGGTGTGCAGCGCTTCACCCAGATTGAAGTGAAAGCGCTGGCCCGCCACGTTGACGCTTTGCTCGATCAAGCTGACCAGGTGCATTTCAATGCGCCCGGCGGCCGGGTTGTAGAAGGCGTAGTGGCGAAACTGGCTGAGGTCGAAATCGGCTTCGAGTTCGCGATTCAAACGCGCCAGCAGATTGAGGTTGAACGCGGCGGTGACGCCAGCAGCATCGTTGTAGGCGTGATGTAACTGTACGGGGTCTTTCTTGAGATCGAAGCCGATGAGCAACTGGCCGGACTCGCCTGCCAACTGGCGAAAGCGCGCGAGCAAGGCGGCGGCGTCACTTGGTGCGAAGTTGCCGATGCTGGAGCCGGGGTAATAGACCAGCCGCTGGTCTGTAGTGAGGTAAGGCGCAGCGGCTTCCAGCTTGTAAATGAAATCCATACCCAGCGCGGTCACCGCCACGCTGGGATAGTCGTCGGCGATCCGTTCGGCGGCGGCGGCGAGCGGCGCGCCGGCGATATCCAGCACCACCAGCTGGCCGGGGTGCAGCGCATCGAGCAGGGCACGGACTTTGACGCAGTCACCCGCGCCCGGCTCGATGACGCAATCGACCGCCCCGATGGCGGCGGCGATCTCGGGCAGGCGCGCTTGCATGAGCGCGTGCTCGGTGCGGCAGAGGGCGTATTCGGGCTGCGCGCAGATGGCCTCGAACAGGCGGCAACCGGCTTCGTCGTAGAAGTATTTGGGCGGAATGGCTTTGGGCTGCGCAGCCAATCCCGCGAGCACGTCGGCGCGCAAGTCGCCGTCTACCGCCGGGAAATCAACAAACCGAAACGTCATTCAAGCGCTGACCGTCACGTTCGTTCCCGCATGCAGCCCGCCGATTTCCACCGCGCCGGCAAAGCCATGCTGGTGAAACACATCGAGCACGGCCTGACGCGATGCGGGCGCACAACTCACCAGCAGGCCGCCACTGGTTTGCGGGTCGCTCAGGAGCGCCTGTTGCCAGTCGGAGATGCCCTCAAACAAGTTCACTTCTGCACCGTAGCTCGCCCAGTTGCGCTGGCTGGCGCCGGTGATGTGACCGCTCTGTGCGAGTTCGGCAACACCCGGCAGCAGCGGCAAGCGTGCGAACTCGACGCGCGCGGCCAGCTTCGAGGAACGGGTGATTTCGAGCAAATGGCCGGCGAGGCCAAAGCCGGTGATGTCGGTGAGCCCGTGGACACCATCGATCCCCGCAAGGTCGGTGCCGGCGGTGTTGAGCTGGGTGGTGGCGGCGATCATGGCTGCGTATCGGTCGGCGCTGAGTGCGTCCTTCTTCAGCGCCGCACTGTAGATGCCGACGCCGAGCGGCTTGCCGAGGATGAGCACGTCACCTGCCTGGCCGCCCGAGTTTTTCTTGACGCGGCGCGGATCGACCACGCCTATGCCAACCAGGCCGTAGATCGGTTCCGGTGCGTCGATGGAATGTCCGCCCGCAATCGGAATGCCGGCCTGCTTGCACACCGCCTCGCCACCCGCGAGGATCTGCCGGATGACCTCGTTCGGCAGCTTGCCGATCGGCATGCCGACAATGGCGAGCGCGAACAGCGGCCGCCCGCCCATGGCGTACACATCAGACAGGGCATTGGTGGCAGCGATGCGGCCGAACTCGTAGGGGTCGTCCACAATCGGCATGAAAAAATCAGTGGTGGCGACGATGGCCTGCTCGTCGTTCAGCCGATACACGGCGGCGTCGTCGCCATGTTCGATGCCGACCAGCAAGTCGGGATAGGCCGCTGCCAGGTGCGACGCAAAAGGCGTATCGGAGAGAATTTCACGCAGCACAGTGGGGGATATTTTGCAGCCGCAGCCGCCGCCGTGCGAGAACTGGGTCAGGCGGATGGCTTGGGCAAGGGGGGCAGCGTCAAGAATGGGCTCGCTCATGTTCTGAATTCACCTGTGGTTTAAAGTGGAAGCCTGGATTGAGAGTATCTATATAGCATGAACCTTGATCGCCCCGTCAGCGGCTATACGCCGGATCAGCTCGTCGCCAGCCTGGCGCAGGCGCGCGAGCAGCTGCGCGCGCTGGCGGCCTGCCTGCCCGCAGACGGCTGGCTGGGGCCGCGCGACCCGATGCTGAATCCGCCCTTGTGGGAACTCGGTCACATCGTCTGGTTTCAGGAACGCTGGTGCCTGCGGGCGCAGGCGGATGGCCGTGTCGCCGACAGCCTGCTGCCGGGTGCCGATGCGCTCTACGATTCGTCCGCGGTACCACACGACACGCGCTGGGATCTGGCCTTGCTGCAACCCGCCGCACTGGATGGGTACGCCACGCAGGTGACGGCAGCCGTGACGGCCAGGTTGCGCAGTGCATTCAACCCTGCACTGGCCTATTTGGCCGAGCTATGCCTGTATCACGAGCTGATGCATATCGAGGCCTGGTGGATGGCGTTTCAATACCTGGGCTACGCACCGCCTGCTGCGCTGACGCTGCCTGGCGATCTGCCCCTGCTCGCCCAACGGCTGGCGTTTGCCGAGGCCGAAATAACGCTGGGCAGCGGAACCCACGAAGGCTTCATTTTCGACAACGAAAAATGGCGGCACAGCGTGCGCGTCCCGGCATTCGATATCGACGCAAGCCCGGTGAGCGAAGCCGCCTTTGCCGCCTTCGTCGACGCCGGCGGCTACCAGCACCGCGCAGCATGGTCGGAAGCGGGCTGGGACTGGCGCACGGCCAGCGGCACGAATCACCCGCTGTACTGGCGCAAGACCGACGACGGCTGGCAGGTGCGCCGCTTTGCGCACTGGACGCCGCTACGCGCGGGCGCACCCATGTTGCATGTGAATTGTTTTGAAGCCGAAGCGTGTGCGGCCTGGCTGGGACGTCGCCTCCCCAGCGCCGCCGAATGGCAGCATGCGACCAGGGCGGTTGGTTTTTTATGGGGTGCGGGTTGGGAATGGACGCGCAACACCTTCGCACCCTACCCCGGATTTGAGCCCGATCCGTATCGTGATTATTCGCAACCCTGGTTCCACAGCCATCAGGAATTGCGCGGCGGCGGGCCGGTAACCGATGCGCGGCTCAAACGACCCGGCTTCCGCAATTTTTATCAGCCGCACCGGCGCGATGCGTTTGCGGGCTTCCGCACGGCCAGCGCTTAAGCCAGAAACAATCCCAGCAGGTCATTCAAGAAGTGCTGCCCCTGCACGCTGGGCTGCAGGCGAGTCGCACCGGGCAGCAACAAGCCCAGCGCACGCGCCTTCTCCAATGCGCCCGTGCAGACGATCAACGGCAGCCCGGTACGCTCTTCGAACAAGGCGGCCGGCACGCCCTCATTCAAGCGCAACGCGTTCATCATGAACTCGAATGGCAGGTCGGTACGCGTCAGCGTACGGGCGTCGGCGATGTGCGTGCCCTGCGCCACCGCATCCATGTATTGCTGCGGATGCTTGGTGCGCATCTGGCGAACAATGCGGTCGTGGAAGCTGAGCTTGGAATGCGCGCCCGCACCGATGCCAAGGTAATCGCCGAACTGCCAGTAGTTGAGATTGTGGCGGCTGGCGTGATGCGGCCGCGCGTAGGCCGAGGTTTCGTAGTGCTGCATCCCCGCCTCACCCAAACGGGCTTCGATTGCCAGTTGCATGTCGGCGGCCAGATCGTCATCCGGCAGATTCGGCGGCGCGGTGTGACCGAAGGGCGTATTGGGTTCGAGGGTGAGATGGTAGGCCGACAGGTGCGGCGGCTGGAAGCTGAGCGCGGTATCGATATCGGCCAGCGCCTCGGCCAGCGTTTGCCCCGGTAGCGCATACATCAGGTCGAGATTGAATGTGTCGAAATGGGTGGCCGCGAGTTCAGCCGCGCGGCGCGCCTCCGAGTCGTCGTGAATGCGCCCGAGTACCTTGAGATGGCGCGGGTTGAAACTCTGGATGCCGAGCGACACGCGGGTGACGCCCGCCGCGCGAAAGCCCGCGAATTTGGCGGCTTCCACCGTGCCGGGGTTGGCTTCCAGCGTGATTTCAGCGCCCGGCATCGGTTGCGTGAGCGTGCGCACGCTGGTGAGAATGCGGTCGATCCCTTCCGCCGAAAACAGGCTGGGGGTGCCGCCGCCGAAAAACACCGTGTGGATTCTGCGCCCCCAGATATCCGGCAACGCACGCTCCAGATCGGCGAGCAGCGCGTCGATGTAAGCGGCTTCGGGCAGGCGCTGCGCCGCATGCGAATTGAAATCGCAATACGGACACTTCTTCACGCACCACGGCAGGTGGATGTAGAGCGACAGCGGCGGCGACGCGGTCAAGCCACCGCCGGCAAAACGCATGACCGACTCAGCCAAACTGCTTTAACTTTTCGACCAGATCGCGCAGCGCCTGGCCGCGATGGCTGATGGCGTTCTTGGTGTCTTCGTCCAGCTCGGCGCCGGTTTTGCCGAATTGCGGGACGAGGAAATACGGGTCGTAGCCAAAGCCATTCTCACCGCGTGGGGTGTCGATGATTTCTCCGTGCCAGCGGCCTTCCGAAATGATCGGCTCGGGGTCGTCGGGGTGGCGCACGTAGACCATGACGCAGGTGTAGTGCGCGCGGCGATTGCTCTCGTTGGCCAGCGCGGCGATGAGTTTTTCGTTGTTGCGCTGGTCCGATTTGGGCTCGCCCGCATAGCGCGCGGAATAGACACCGGGCGCGCCGCCGAGCGCTTCGGCACAGATGCCGGAATCGTCGGCCAGCGCGGGCAGGCCCGTGTGCGCGCTGGCGTGGCGCGCCTTGGCCAGGCAATTCTCGACGAAGGTGACGTGCGGCTCGGGGCAATCGGGCACGTCGAATTCGGATTGCGGGACCGCCTGGATATCCAGCGGGGCGAGGATACGGGCGATTTCGCGCAGCTTGCCGGCGTTGCCGGAGGCGATGACGAGCTTGCTCATGCGTACAGCGCCGCGAGCTGGGCGGCGGTGATTTCGGTGATGCCCGCGCTGGCCAGGTCGATCAGCCTGTCCATGTCGGCGCGCGAAAACGGCACGCCTTCGGCGGTGCCCTGCACTTCGACGATGCCGCCGCTGCCGGTGATCACCACGTTCATGTCGGTGTCGCAACCGGAGTCTTCCAGATAATCGAGATCCAGCACGGCCGCGCCTTGATAGAGGCCGACCGAGACGGCGGCGATGCTGTCGCTCAACGGTGTTTCAGCGAGCTTGCCATCGCGCAGCAAACCGGCGACCGCATCGGCGACCGCGACGTACGCACCGCAGATGCTGGCGCAACGGGTGCCGCCGTCGGCCTGCAATACGTCGCAATCGATGTGCAGGGTGCGTTCGCCGAGTTTTTTCAGGTCGACCACGGCGCGCAGGCTGCGGCCGATCAGGCGCTGGATTTCCTGGGTGCGCCCGGACTGCTTGCCGCGCGCGGCTTCGCGGTCGCTGCGGGTGTGGGTGGAACGCGGCAACATGCCGTATTCGGCGGTCACCCAGCCTTCGCCGCTGCCTTTTTTGTGCGGCGGAATTTTCTCCAGCACGCTGGCGGTGCACAGCACGCGGGTGTCGCCCATGGCGACCAGCACCGAGCCTTCGGCATGTTTGGTGTAAGCACGGGTAAAGCTCAGGGCACGCAGCGCATCGGGCGCGCGGCCACTGGGGCGGGAAATGGCAGTCATGGCAGCAGACAAAAAAGGAAAGCGCGATTTTACCGCGCCTCCGGCCACGCGCATTGGTTGTCTATTTGGCCGAAATGTTCTGGATCGCCTGCTGGATTTCGGCGATGGCGCGCTCGATTTCGTCGTCCGACACCGCAGCCGAACCCGGAACCGGGCGATGCGCATTGATCTGGGTGGTGACGCCGCCATCCGGCAGCGCCAGGGTCGAGATGGAATCCTTGCTCGGCATCCGCGCCTCGCCCCAGGTCATGGCGATCAGGCTGAGATTGTCGCCGTGCTCGCCCCCGCGGAATTCGGCGTGATCCATCAAGTGGCGCACGGCATCGTCCAGCGTGTACGCATGCAGCAGCGCGGACAGTTCCTGGGCATTGATCATGCCCCAGATGCCGTCGGTGCAGAGCAGCATGGTATCGCCGTCACTCAGCGGGATTGGCGCATTGCATTCCACCTGCGGAATGGCATAACCGCCCAGGCAATTGGAGACCTTGTTGCGCTCCGGGTGATTGCCGGCTTCCTCTTCGCTGATGATGCCTTCACGCACCAGTTGCGCGACGGCAGTGTGATCTTCGGTCCGCGCGATCAGGCAACCGTCGCTGAACAAATACAGGCGTGAATCACCTACATGCGCCCAATACGCGGTGCCGTCCTGCACCACCGAGGCAACCAGGGTGGTGTGCGGGATTTCGAGCAGATCCTGCTCGACGGCATAGTCGTTGATCGCATTGTGGGCGAGCAAAGTCGCGTCGGCCAGGAAAGCCATCGGGTCAGTCAGGCGTGGCTTGGCCATTTTCTGGAACTGGTCGGTGAGGGTCTGTACCGCGATTTGCGCGGCGATCTCGCCGTACATGTGGCCGCCCATGCCGTCCGCCACCACCATCAACAAGGCATCGCGGCTGTAGGAATAAGCCACCCGATCCTGATTGTTCTTGCGGCCACCCTGACGTGACGCCTGATAAATGGTGAATTTCATGGCGATACTTTAGAACAAGTCTTTGGTCAGTGAATGCCTGATAGTACTTAAAAACGAGGGGCGCGGCAGCGTCATCGCACTGCGATCCATCAAAACCTTTTGCAAGCTGAACACACTTTGCGGGCGTTCCATATAGTTGAGCTTGAGACAGTTATCGATGGTTTCCAGCAGTTGCGCAGAATAGGTGCCGCGCCAGTTGACCGTCGCCGACACCATTTTGTCGTTGAGCAGGCGCGCATCTGCCGCCTGCGGGGGATAACCCGCCAGACACGCATACAAGCTCGCACCCACGCTGTAAATATCAGTCCAGGGCCCCAGGCGCTCACGGTTGTGATACTGCTCGGGCGCGGCAAAGCCCGGGGTATACATGGGTTGCAGCTTGCTTTCTTCCTGGGTCAGCGTTTGCCGGGCTGCACCAAAGTCGATCAGAACCGGCGAGCCGTCCAGACGGATATACAGATTGGACGGTTTGATATCGAGATGCAGCAGTTTGTGCGTATGCACCTCGCGCAGGCCGTTCAGCAATTGCGCGAACACCCGCCGGATGAAGCTTTCGCGAATACTGCCGCGGTTGGCCTGGATATGCTGCTGCAGGGTTTTGCCCCGCTCGAAGCGCATCACCATATACACCGTGTCGTTGGCACGGAAAAAATTGACCACACGGATGACGTTGGGGTGATTGATGCACGCGAGCGCCCGGCCTTCTTCGAAGAAACACTTCATGCCGTGGCGGAAAATATTGTTGTTCTCGGTCGAATTGGCCTGCACGATGACCGAGCCTTCGGTACGCAACACCAGCGCGCCAGGCAAGTATTCCTTGATTGCCACCGGCTGGTTGGCATCATCGCGCGCCAGATACACCAAACTGAAACCACCGCCGCCAATTTTGCGGACAATGGTGTATTCGTTCAGCCGGTATCCGTTTGGAAGTGCCTGGTTGGGTTGAGTCGCCATAGTCGAACGTCTATTATCTTTGTCAGTTTACTGGTTACGCCAGCAATGAATACAACCTGGCACCGTGCCAGCCATGCGCTTTAACTTACCCATATTTTATGACCACCAGCATGACCGGGTTCGCCGCCCACAGCATCAACCTGGAATATGCCAGCGTCAACCTTGACCTGCGTAGCGTCAACCAGCGTTATCTCGAACTGCATTTCCGCCTTGCTGATGAAGTCCGCGGCCTGGAACCGCAGTTGCGCGAACTCATCCAGCAGCGCCTCACGCGGGGCAAAGTGGAGTGCCGCGTCAGCCTGGCCCCGATTTCCACCGCCACGCCCGATAACGGCTTGAATCCCGCGATTCTTGAGCGATTGGCGCACTGGCAGGCCGAGGTGCAGCAACGCTTGCCGGACAGCGCGCCCCTCTCCGTCAACGAGATTCTGCGCTGGCCTGGCACGGTACCGACCGTGACGCAATCGCAGGACGCGCTGAACAAAGCCACGCTGGCCGGGGTGCGCGCCACGCTGGACGAGATGATAGAAAGCCGCCAGCGCGAAGGCGCCAGGCTCAAACAGCACATTCTCGACCGCCTTGGCGCCGCCGAAACCCAGGTGTCGGGTCTGCTCCCCCTGCTGCCGGCCCTGATCGCCGGCCAGCGCGACAAACTGACCGAACGCCTGCACGCTGCACTCGGCGAGGCCGGGCATGAACGGCTGGCGCAGGAAATCGTGCTGGCCGCGCAAAAGGCCGACATCGACGAAGAGCTTTCCCGCCTGGCCACCCATTTTACGGAGGTGCGCCGGGTGTTGAGCCAGCCGGGTGCGGTCGGCAAGCGGCTCGATTTCCTGATGCAGGAACTGCATCGCGAGGCCAATACCCTGGGCGCAAAATCGGTGGCAGTGGAAACCTCGCGCGTTTCGCTCGAACTCAAGGTACTGATCGAGCAAATGCGCGAACAAGTGCAAAATATCGAGTAAACAGAAGAAGACAACCTGGAATAACCATGACCCCATCCACCCCATCCGGCGTACTGTATGTCGTCAGCGCCCCATCCGGCGCAGGCAAAACCAGCCTGGTCAAAGCGCTGCTCAAAACCGATCATGCCATTCGTTTGTCGGTCTCCCACACCACCCGCGCGCCGCGCCCCGGCGAAACCAGCGGGCGCGACTACCATTTCGTCAGCCGCGAGCAGTTCAAGATCATGCTGGCTGACGGCGAGTTTCTGGAACATGCCGAGGTGTACGGCAACTTTTACGGCACCGCAAAAGGCAGCATCACCCACGATCTCAACGCGGGTCATGACGTCCTGCTGGAAATCGACTGGCAGGGCGCGGCGCAAATCAAGCAGCATTTCCCGCACTCCGCGTCGATTTTCATCCTGCCACCGTCTTTCAATGCGCTGCGCACGCGGCTGGCCGGGCGCGGGCAGGACAGCGACGAAGTGATCGAGCGCCGCCTGGCTGCCGCAGCCCACGACGTCGCTCACGCCGATGGGTTCGACTATATAATCGTCAATGATGATTTCGAGCACGCCTCACAGGATCTGCTTGCCATCACCCGCAGCATTCGTCTCGAAACGGCGCGCCAGCTGACTCGGCACACCGCACTCTTCGAGGAATTCCGGCGTACCTGATTGATCTGAATTAGATTTTTGCATCCAAGTCACCCATGGCGCACCCACGCCACCCAGGAGTATCCATATGGCCCGTATTACCGTTGATGATTGCATTCCCATGTTCCCCAACCGTTTCGAACTGACCCTCGCCGTGACCTACCGCGCCCGTCAACTGGTGCAGGGCTCGCAACCCATGGTCGAAACGAGCGACAAGGCGGTGGTCACTGCGCTGCGCGAAATTGCAGCCGGCAAAGTCGGCCCGGAAATCCTCAATCGAGGCCGTGCCTGAGCCGCTGCCTGCCCCTCATCCGGCGCACCCGCACCGTGCGCCGACGATGACGCACGAATTCGACTCGCTGCGTCCGGCGCTGGCTTATCTCACGCCGGACGAAATCAGCACCCTGGAAGTCGCCTACGAATTCAGCCGGAGCGCCCACGAAGGCCAGTTCCGCAAAAGCGGCGAACCCTATATCTCCCATCCGCTGGCAGTCGCCGGCATCCTGGCCGAATGGCATCTTGACGCGCAAACCCTGACCGCTGCGCTGCTGCACGACGTGGTAGAAGACACGCCGGCCACCGCGAGCGAGATCAAGGAACGTTTTGGCAATGCGGTTGCGCTGCTGGTCGATGGCGTGTCCAAACTCGACAAACTGTCGTTTGAATCCGAGCAACAGGCGCAGGCGGAAAACTTCCGCAAAATGCTGCTGGCAATGGCGCAGGATGTCCGGGTGATCCTGGTCAAACTGGCCGATCGCCTGCACAACATGCACACCATGGATTCGATGCCGGCCGACAAGCGCCGCCGCATCGCCACTGAAACGCTGGAAATCTACGCGCCGATTGCCAACCGCCTGGGGCTGCACGCGGTGTACCAGGAGCTGGAAGACCTCGGCTTCCGCTATAGCCATCCCAATCGCTACCAGGTGTTGGCCAAGGCGGTGAAGGCGGCGCGCGGCAATCGCCGCGAGCTGGTCGACAAAGTCAAGATCGCGCTGCAGGAAAAACTTGAGCAGTGCAAAATCGAAGCCACCATCAGCGGACGCGAAAAACACCTCTACAGCATCTACAGCAAGATGCAGGAAAAAAGCCTGGCGTTCTCCGAAGTATTCGACATCTACGGTTTTCGCGTGGTAGTTCGCGACCAGCCCAACTGCTATCTGGCGTTGGGCGCGCTGCATTCCCTGTACAAGCCGATTCCCGGCAAGTTCAAGGACTACATCGCGATCCCCAAGGCCAACGGCTATCAGTCGCTGCATTCCATCCTGTTCGGCCCCAACGGCACGCCGATCGAGGTGCAGATCCGCACCGTCGACATGAACCGGCTGGCCGAGTCGGGCGTCGCCTCACACTGGATGTACAAGTCAGCCGATGCCGCACTCAACGACGTGCAGACACGCACCCACCGCTGGCTGCAATCGCTGCTCGACATCCAGGCCGACCACGGCGATTCGCCCGAATTTCTCGAACACATCAAGGTCGATCTGTTCCCCGACGAAGTCTACGTGTTCACCCCCAAGGGCAAGATCATGGCGATGCCGCGCGGCGCGACGGCGGTGGATTTCGCGTTTGCGGTGCACACCGATGTCGGCCGCCATTGCGTCGCGGTGAAAATCAATTACGAACTGATGCCATTGCGCACCCAGCTGCGCAATGGCGATCACGTCGAAATCCTCACCGCAGCCAACGCCAGCCCCAACGCGGCGTGGCTCAATTTCGTCGCCACCGGCAGAGCACGCTCGCATATCCGCAATTACCTGCGCAATACGCGCGTCGAAGAGGCGGCCGCGCTGGGCGAGCGCCTGCTCAACAACGCGCTGGCAGCGCTCAACCCCGACGCGGGCGCGCCCGACACTGCCGTGTGGGATCGCGTGGTGAAGGACTATGGCGTGCAATCCCGGCAAGAGTTGTTTGCCGGGATCGGCCTGGGACGCAAACTGCCGCTGGTGGTAGCACACCAGCTGCTGCACGTTCAGGGTGAACATACGGGCGCGCCGGCCCACCCCCACGCCATCAGCATTCGCGGCTCGGAGGGCATCGCGGTCGAGCTGGCGCAGTGTTGCCATCCGATTCCGGGCGACCCCATCCTCGGCTTCATCCACAAGGATCGCGGGCTCATCATCCACACCCACGACTGCCCGTCGATCCGCACTTTCCGCGCCGATCCCGACAAATGGCTGGACGTGGAATGGGAAGCCGAAGCCGGACGCATGTTCGATGTGCAGATCAAGGTCGTCGTCGGCAACCAGCGCGGCGTGCTCGCCAAAGTCGCCGCAGCGATCGCCGAACACGGCGCCAACATCGGCAATGTGGCGATGGAAGAAGAAGATGGCAGCCCCTACACCGTACTGTTCTTCACCGTGCAGGTCGAAAACCGCATGCACCTCGCCCGCGTCATGCGCGGCCTGCGCGTGCTGCCCGACGTGGTGCGGATATTCCGCATCAAGGGCAAGAAGGACGGCCGCGCCGCCACGACTCAATAAGCCCAGCACCCAACCACCCTACCCCCGGAATTCAGCATGAACAAAAACATCATCCAGACCGCCGACGCACCCGCCGCCATCGGCACCTATTCGCAGGCGGTTCGCGTCGACCACACGGTGTACATGTCCGGGCAAATCGGCCTCGACCCCGTCTCGATGCAGATGGTTGACGGCATCGACGCGCAAATCCATCAGGTCTTCAAGAATCTGGCTGCCGTGGCCACCGCAGCCGGCGGCTCGCTGGCCGACGTGGTGAAGCTGAACGTATTCCTCATCGACCTCGCGCACTTCCCCAGGGTCAACGAAATCATGGCGCAATATTTTGTCGCGCCCTACCCCGCGCGCGCAGCCGTCGGCGTCGCGGCGCTGCCTCGCGCAGCGCTGGTCGAGGCTGACGCTGTGATGGTCGTCGGATAAATTCCAAAGTTGAAAGCGGCCTCGCCGTTTTCCTTTCCCGTCAGCCCCGCGCTCACGGCCAAACTCGCCAGGCTCGGCCTCAGTCGTGATGCCGATCTGGTGTTGCATATTCCGCTGCGCTGGGAAGACGAAACCCGGCTGACGCCGGTCCGCGATTTGCTGCCGGGGGACACCGCGCAAGTGCAGGCCACGGTGACGGATGCCGCCATCGCCTATCGCCCGCGCCGCATGTTGACCTTGTCTGTGCGGGATACCGACGGCGGGATACTCGGCATCCGTTTCCTGCATTTCTATCCCAGCCACACCAAGCTGTTTCAGCCGGGCGAGACCTTCCGCTTCATCGGCGAAGTGCGTGGCGGGTTTCTCGGGCTGGAAATGGTGCATCCGCGCTTCGTCAAAGCGGGCGACGACACGCCGCTGCCGAACGGACTGACGCCGGTCTACCCCACCACTGCAGGGCTGGGGCAGGCGGCGCTGCGCAAAGTGGTTGCGCGCGCGCTGGAACCGCGCATCGAAGACACCCTGCCCGCCGCCTGGCTGGCCGAACTGGGCCTGCCCGATCTCGATGCCAGCATCCGCCTGCTGCACCAGCCACCGCAAAATGCGGCGCTGGCCGAACTTGAATCGCACCAGCATCCCGCCTGGCAGCGGCTCGCATTCGACGAATTGCTGGCACAGCAATTGTCGCTGGCCGCCGCACGCGCACAGCGCAAGCGTCTGACCACGCAGCCGCTGCCCCCGCACCATCGCTTGACCGTCGCTTTCCTCGCGACGCTGCCGTTCGCGCTCACTGC
>JAAPAA010000296.1 GCA_012274165.1 Thiobacillaceae bacterium | reverse complement strand
GTCGTCGACGATGAAGCCCATCGGATGGCCGACTTCGACCACGCTGCCGACATCGGCAATCGGGCCGGAGAGAAAACCCTCCTGGAACACCTCGACGTCCATGATGGCCTTGTCGGTTTCCACCGTGGCGACGATGTCGCCGCGGCGGATGACATCGCCCGGCTGTTTTTCCCAGGTGACGACAACGCCTTCGGTCATGGTGTCGGACAGTTGCGGCATCACGATCGGCGTGCCGGCGTGGTGCGGAATCATTTCAGTCTGGGCTTTGTCCGCCACCACTTCGCCGGCGGCAATCGCCACGTCGCCTGCGGTGTCGGTGATGTAGCCGAGTGACGCGCCGACTGCAATGGTCGCGCCGAGATCAGCCAGCGGGCCAGCCAGATAACCGGCCTTGAAGACTTCGACGTCCATGATGGCCTTGTCGGTCTCCACCGTGGCGACAATATCGCCGCGCTCGACGCGGTCGCCGGCTTGCTTTTCCCAGGTGACGACCACACCCTCGGTCATGGTGTCCGAGAGCTGCGGCATCGTGATGGCGTAATGGTTCATAGGATTCAGGGGTCAGGATTCAGGGGTCAGGGAGTAGGCGACAATTTCGCGGTCAACGCGCTTCGCAGACCGTGCAACATGCGACCTAATTCGTTGGTCTGCTCTTGCAGACAAAGCAACGCGGCTTGAGGGATATAACCCAGCCGGTGTGCGAGTTCGAGCTGTGTTTCTGCTTCAGCCAGCGAACCCTGTGAAATCGAAATAAAACGCAAGTAATCTTTTGTCGAACTTCTTGCATGGCCTTCAGCAATATTTGAGGGGATGGAAACCGCTGCGCGCTGGAGTTGATTGGCCAGGGCATAGGTTTCCCGGGAAGGGAAGGATTCGGTGGTTCGGTAGATATCTTCAGTCAGCTTCATAGCCATCTGCCAGACTTTCAGATCGCGGTAGTTATTCACTCCCTGACCCCTGAATCCTGACCCCTGATCCCTGATCCCTCAAGCCTTACCAAACAACTTCAAAACCGCACGCACCACATCCTCGTGATCGGGGATCGCCGCTTTTTCCAGCGTGTGGTTGTAAGGTTGCGGTACCAGCGCCGAGTGCACGCGCACCGGGGCGGCATCCAGCTCGAAGAAGCATTCTTCGTTGATGATGGCGATGATTTCGGAGCCGACGCCAACCGGCGCTTCGTCCTCTTCCGCGATCACCACGCGATGGGTTTTGCTGACCGATTGCTTGATGCCGGCGCGATCCAGCGGCGCCAGCGAATAGAGGTCGACGACTTCAGCCGAAATGCCGTATTGCTTGTCGAGGATTTCGGCGGCCTTGAGGCACCAGTGCACCGAGATGTTGTAGCCGAACAGAGTGACGTCGGTGCCGGAGCGCGCGATGTCGGAGCCTTCCAGCGGATGGAAGTATTCGCTGTCCGGCACTTCGCCCTTCATGTTGTACATGAGTTCGTGTTCGTTGATGAACACCGGGTCGTTGCTGCGGATCGCCGACTTCAGCAGGCCGTAAGCCTGTTTGGGATTGGATGGCGTGACGACGCGCAAACCGGCGACGCCCATGAACACTTTTTCCATCCGCGCCGAATGCTGCGCGCCGAGCTGGTGCGCAGCACCGCCCGCCGAGCGGAACACGCAGGGCGCTTCCAGTTGGCCGCCCGACATGTAGCGAATTTTGGCGGCGGAGTTGAACATCTGGTCCATCGCCAGCCAGGCGAAGTTGACCGACATGATCTCGACGATGGGACGTATGCCCAAGAACGACGCGCCGATCGCCAGGCCGGTGAAACCGCCCTCTGAAATTGGCGTGTCCATCACCCGCAGCGGGCCGTATTTTTCGTACAGACCTTTGGTTGCCTTGTAGGTGCCACCGGCCACGCCGATGTCTTCGCCCATACAGATGACCAGTGGGTCACGCGCCATTTCTTCGTCGTGAGCGCGCTGGATCGCTTCCCACAGCATGATTTGAGCCATTTTGTTTCCTTTAATTCAGTGTCGCGTCAGCGCCGTGATTGAACAGTCCGCGCTTCAGGCGGCTTTGCCGGTAAGCCATTGCTGCTGGCTTGCGCGGTCGGCGAGAACGTATTTTTCGAGATCTTCGACGCGCGGTTCGGGCGATTCTTCGGAGAACTTGATGACTTCGTTTTCGATGTAGGCGTCGGTTTCTTTTTCGATCGCTTCATACGCGGCCATTGTCAGCTCACCCGCCGCAATCAGGCGGTCGCGCAGCATGAAGATGGGGTCGCGCAGCTTCCATTCCTCTTCTTCTTCGCGCGAGCGATAGCCGCGCGAGTCCGACATCGAGTGGCCGCGATAGCGGTAGGTCATCAGCTCCAGGAAGTAGGGGCCGTTGCCGGCGCGCACGTGGTCAACCGCCTTGCGGGCATGCTCGTACACGATGTCGATGTCCTGGCCGTCGCATTCGGCGGACGGGATGTTGTAGGCCGCGACGCGCTTGTGCTGATGGATCACGGCGGTGGAACGCTCGATCGAGGTACCGATGCCGTACAGGTTGTTTTCGCACACGAACAGCACCGGCAGTTTCCACAGTGCGGCCATGTTCAGCGTCTCGTGGAACACGCCCTGGTTGTTGGCAGCGTCGCCCAGAAAGCAGATGGCGATTTCGTCGCCGCCCTTGAGCTGGATCGCCTTGGCGATGCCGGCCGCCAGCGGGAAGGGGCCGCCGACCAGGGCGTAGCCGCCCATGACGTGGTGCGCCGCATCGAAGATGTGCATCGAGCCGCCGCGTCCCTTGGAGGAACCGGTTTCCTTGCCGTACAGCTCGGCCATCACTTCCTTGGGATCGGCGCCGCACTTGATCGCATGGACGTGGTCGCGGTAGCCGGTGATCACGTAATCGTGGCCGGGGCGCGCCGCTTCCATCACGCCATTGCAGCAGGCTTCCTGGCCGGGATAGAGGTGGAGGAAGCCGCCAATCTTGCGTTCGATATAGGCCTGGTAGCAGCGTTCTTCAAAGCGACGGTGCAATACCATTTCGCGCAGCACGCGTTTCTTGTCTTCAATCTTCATTCGGTTACCCTTGTGGGATGGGGTCGGAAAGGCAAACCCCGGATTATCCGGGAAACCCTGCCGGCCATCAAGAAAAACGCCACCCCCAAGGATCCGCCATGCTGCCTAAACTCGCTGATAACAAACAGGAAATCACCGCAAAATCGCTGGAAATGGCGGCTTACGCCCTGATCCTGCTGCCGGTATCGAAAACCTTGCCCGACCTGCCGGGCGCCGCCGAGCTCAAGGCCGTGATGAAACGGCGAGACCTCAAGCTGGATGCACTGGCCAAGTCGCCGGTGGCGGTTCAGCTGCCCGGCGGCACGCTGGCGGTGTATGCCATGCTCAAGGCCGATGCGACTACGTTCGAGGCGCATGAGTTGGTGCGCAAGGGCCTGGCGCTGCTGCTGGGCGAGCATCCCAAGTCGCTGACGCTGGCGGTGTTTGGCGAAACTGAATTCAAGGCGCGCGCGGCCGACGCGGCGGTCTATGCGGCACTGGTCAACGCGGTGCAACTGCCGTCGAGAAAGTCCAAGCCCGATGCCGCGCTGAAATCCGTGCAACTGTTTGGGCATCAATCGGCCGACGGCTTTGCCCGCGTCAAGGCGCTGGCTGAAGGCAACAGCCTCACCCGCAGCCTCACCGTGCAGGGGCCGGATGAATTGACGCCCGGCGTGTACCGCAAGCGCATCAAGGCGCTGGCCAAGCACTACGGCTGGACGGTCGAGGAATACAG
Organism: Thiobacillaceae bacterium; assembly: GCA_012274165.1. Lineage (GTDB taxonomy): Bacteria > Pseudomonadota > Gammaproteobacteria > Burkholderiales > Thiobacillaceae > Thiobacillus. Next base: position 23,050 of record JAAPAA010000296.1, on the reverse strand, counting down.
TTTCGACAAGCTGAAAAAAATGGGCGCGGGTGCGTTCTGCGCCACGGCGCAGGGCTCGCCGGCGAAGGACGCTGCCATCGTGCGCGTCAGCTACAAAGGGTCGAAAGGCAAGGGGTCAGGAGTCAGGAGTCAGGGGTCAGGGAAACCCGTTGCGTTCGTCGGCAAAGGCATCTGCTTCGATACCGGCGGCCATAATCTGAAACCGGCCAAATACATGCAGGGCATGCACGAGGACATGAACGGCTCGGCGGTGGTGCTCGGCATTCTGGCGGCCGCCTCGAAGCTGAAACTGCCGGTTGCACTGGACGGCTGGGTGGCGCTGGCCGAAAACCACATCAGCCCCGAAGCCTATCGCCAGAACGAAGTGGTGAAAGCGCTCAACGGCACCACCATCGAAATCGTCCACACCGATGCCGAAGGCCGCATGGTGCTGGCCGACACGCTGACGCTGGCGGCGCGCGCCAAGCCGCAACTGATTGCCGACTTCGCGACCCTGACCGGCTCCATGCATTACGCGCTGGGCAGCCGCATGTCGGGCGTGTTCGCCACCTCCAGCGCGCTTGCGCACCAGGCTTCGCGCGCTGCCATTGCCAGCGGCGAACGCATCGTTGTGTTCCCCTATCCCGAGGATTACGACACTCAGCTCGATTCGACCGTGGCCGACGTCAAGCAGTGCAGCATGGAAGGCGAAGCGGATCACATTTTGGCCACGCGCTTTTTGTCGCGCTTCGTCGGCGACACGCCGTGGCTGCACATGGACCTGTCGGGTCACAACTGCAAGGGCGGGCTGGGTGCGGTGATGAGCGATGCCAACGGATTTGGCGTGGCATGGGGGATTGCGCTGCTGGAGGGATTGCAAGCTTAAAGGGATTTTATGGCGGTGATCTTGATGCCAGATGCTGCCATCGAGCTCCTCTACGCCGACGATACTCTGCTGGTATTCGACAAGCCCAGCGGCCTGCTGGCGGTGCCGGGGCGCGGCGCCGACAAGCAGGATTGCCTCGCCGCACGGGCGCAGGCCCGTTACCCCGACGCCATGATCGTGCATCGCCTCGACATGGCCACCTCCGGGCTGATGGTGATGGCGCGCGGCGCAGCCGCCCAGCGCGCACTGAGCCAGGCCTTTGCCGCGCGCGAGGTTCACAAGCGCTACATCGCTGTCGTCGCCGGTCGGCTCGAAGCGCCGCTGGAAGCCTGGGGTCTCATCGACCTGCCCATCATCGTCGACTGGCCGAACCGGCCCCTGCGCATCGTCGATCACCAGCTCGGCAAGCCCAGCCTCACCCGCTGGCGTGTGCTGGATCACGACGCAGCCGGAACCCGCACCCGCGTCGAACTCGAACCCGTCACCGGCCGTTCGCACCAGTTGCGCGTTCACCTGCGCGCACTGGGCCACCCGATTCTGGGCGATGCCCTGTATGCGCCGCCGGAGGTGCACGCGCAGGCGAGTCGCTTGTTGCTGCATGCGGGGTCGCTGGGTTTCGCCCATCCGATGACGGGGGAGCGCATGGCGTTCGAGTGTCCGGCGCCGTTTTGATGCGACGGTTGTTGCCCGTTTGAGCTTATGCTTCGCAGCCGCGCCCGCTTTTAAACACCTTGCCTGATGAAAACCGAACCTTCCATCCTGACCCGGATCAACATGGACTGCGCGCCCGCCGGCATCGAATTGCTGACGCCGGGCAGCAGCCTGCGCTGGGGGAACTGCCGTTTCGACGTCAACCCCGGGCCCGGCGGGCGGGCGGATTTTTGCGTGGTGCTGGGCAACGCGCGACCGCGCGACCGCTTTGTCGCCGCGCCGCAAAACACGCTGTTCATCGCGGGCGAGCCGCTGTCCAAAAAGCTCTATCCGCAGTCCTTCTACCGGCAGTTTGGCCACATGGTCGACAGCCACGCAGGGTCACGCCATCCGCACCTGCACGTGAGCGCGCTTGGACTCAACTGGCACGTCGGACTCGACCGCAGCAGCGGCAGCTACCGCTACGGTTACGATCACCTGTCTGCGCTGGCCTGTCCGGACAAGGAAAACCGCATCGCCGTGGTGTGCTCGAACGCCAGCAAAACTGAAGGCCAGCGTCAGCGGCTGGCTTTGCTCGAAGGCTTGAAACAGCGTCTGGGTGACCGCTTGGTGCATTTCGGGCGCGGTTTCCAGCCCATTGACGACAAGATGGATGCGATCCTGCCCTACCGTTTTCAGCTGGTGCTGGAAAACGGCGTGGAGCCGAACTACTGGACTGAAAAGCTCGCCGATGCGTATCTGGGCTGGGCTTACCCGGTTTATCTGGGCTGCCCCAATGTGGGCGATTACCTGCCTGCTGATGCGCTGGTTTCGGTCAACGGCCAGAGTGTGGACGCCGTCGCTGCCCGCATCGCCGGGCTGCTCGAGCAACCCCTGGGCGCGCCACAACAAGCGGCGATGGCTGAAGCCAGAAACCGCGTGCTGAACGTCTACAACCCCTTTGCCTGGGCGGCGCACTGGACCGAACGCCTGTATCAGCCGGGCCTGCCTGAGAAGTCCTTGACCCTGCGTTCGCACAAGGCGTTTCGCAGCTTTCCGCGTGGGTACTTATTCCGCTTGCGTCAGGCATTCGCCTGAAGTCGTACGAGTCGCTGCGCTTAATCGCCCGCCCAGCGGTGGCGGTTGCGCACGTAAAACTTTTCCAGACCGTAGCGCAGGCCGGGCAGCAGTTGCTGGTGCAGGCGGCGGCGGCTCTGGATGGTAACCGGCGACGCTGGCAGGGCGCGATGGGCAGCGTGCCGTTCGTTGACCAGGCGCACGATGGTGGCAATCGGCCCGTACTGCTCCAGCACCCGACGGCGGCTTTCCAGAATGGCCGGCAGGTTCTTTTCCCATAGCTTGTCGCGGATGGCGCGCTGGATGGTCTCGGCGGCCGCGTCGACATTGGCGATGTCGATGCGGATGAAGCTCTCGGGCGGGAAATAGTCTTCGGCATTCGGACAGCCGTAGTAAACCGGCATGCAGGCGCCGATGAACGGGTCGGCGAGCTTTTCCGTCCAGTGGTGCTGCCCCAGATGGTTCTCGATCGCCAGGTGATACCGATAGGGGTCGAGGGCGTCGGCCTTGTCGAGCATCGGGCGCACGCCGTGGCCGTAGATTTCCATGAATGGCAGTTTCACCTTGAGTGCCTGGGTGAAATCGTAGCGCTGGCGGTGCAGGGTATGCCCCTGGCGTTTGCTCGAGCACACCGTCGACAGGTCTGCTGTTTTAGTCAGCGGAACGTGATTCACCAGGCTGTCGTAGTCGCCGCGCGGCGAACTGGTTGCGTAAAACCAGATCAGCGCGGGCTGCTGAAAAATCAGGCCCGGGTGTTTTCCCGTTGCCCATGGTTCCTGTGTGCTCAGCAGCCAGCGGAACTGGCGCAGGTAAGTTCTGCCATAGGTCTTGATCGAAGACGGCTCGACCGTGATCAAGAGGGTGTTTTCTGGCGGGCAGGCCAGTTCTTCCACCCACAGCGGGTGGCGCTCGCCGGCCAGCGAAGGCAGGTCGTCGTAGACTACCAGCCAGTCGTAATCGCGGCAGTCGCGGTCGAAAATGAAGTCGCAGTTGCCCCAGCGCGGCTGCCGGCCGGGAAAGCATTTCAGCCAGCCGTCGCCGTCCAGGCCGGGTTTGAATTTGCCGAGAAACTTGATGCGCAGCCGGGGCGACGCAGTCTGCAGATCGCTCATCGATATTCAGAATCCACGCATGTGCTTGATGCGCCCGCGCAGCCAGTCGCGCGGCTCGGCCAGCCGGTAGCCGAGCCAGCGCAGCGTGCCCAATAGCCGAAAAGCCAGCGCGCCTTGCTGGTCTTCGGGCACGAGGGTGGTGTGCACCTTTTCGTGCAGGCGTTGGGTAATGTCGGAAAATCCGCCCAACTGATTGATGACCGCAGGCGACACCGCCACTACATCGAAATAGCGCGCCAGATTGCGGTAATACCAGCGGTCGATAGCACGGTGGCGACTGATCCAGTGCCAGATGGTGTCGGCGGCAGGCAGTTTGTCGAGTAACAGGTCGAAGCTGCTGTGCCTGAGCAGATAGGCATGGGTGGTGCTGCAGCCGGATACGGCGCACAGACTGTGCGCGGCAGGCAGTGTGGCGAGCGTTCGATAGGGTGAAACCGGGTCGGTAAACCCCAGGTAGCACACATCCCAGTGACTGCCGCGCAAGGCTGCGGGCAATCCTGCCAGTACCTCGGCCAGCGCCGGTTCAAGCTCGATGTCGTCTTCCAGGATCAGCACCGTGCGCCAGCCTTGTTGTTTGGCATGGGCAATCGCCGCGCGGTGCGACAGCGTGCAACCGGCGCGTCCGGCCCAGGTCTTGTCGCGCTTGCGACCACGAAACCAGGGTGGCGCGCCGAAACCCGGTAGCGTCGCACCCAGCGTGGCGGGAAGTCGGTGCAGTTTGTCGGCGGGAATGACACTGGCGGTTACTGCTTGCAGGTCCTGCCAGCGATCGGGGCGGTTGTCGAGATTGACCACCAGCACGCCGTCGACCATGTTCCAGAAAGCATCCAGTTGCGGCTGCGACATTACAGTTTCCAGTAATCGGCGATCCACGGCGCGGGCAGCGTGCGGTGGTGGATCTTGCGCCCTGGATAGCCGCGTATGGCCTCGTCCGGGTCGGGGCGGCCATGAAACACCAGGATCCGGCAGCCTTCCGGCAGTTGTGGCGTACGGAACAGGTTGAGCGGAAACGTCGGACGGCAATTCCACTTGTAGCTCTTGACCCATTCTTCCGGCCACCACTGCGGATTGCCCAGGGCATAGGTCAGGAAAGCCTGCTCGGTGTTGAACTGGGCGCGATCCTCCGCGCGGTGCATTTCGCGCAGGAAGGTTTTGTAGGCGTAATTTGATTGCCCCGCTTCGAAGCGGAAAACCGACGAATTTCCCACCGCCGGGCGCCGTCCCATCAAGGCTTTGCGCCGGTTCACCCAGTTGTGAATGATGCAGAACTCACCCGGCTTGTAGTCGAAGAAGCAGTCGATCGAACCGGTGATCGCCACGTCCAGATCGAGAAACAGCGTGGGTCCCTGCAAGCCGCCAAAACCGTCCTGCAGGATCGCCAACTTGACCAGAATGTCCGGCCAGCCGCGTTTGACGCCGGGGTTGGCCGGGAACGGGATGATTTCCACCCTCGCGTCCAGTCCGCTGGCGTCGTCCGTGCAGCAGAAAAACCGGAATGGCCGTTTCAGGTTGCGGCCCACGCCGCGATACAACATGTTGACGTAATGCGGGCCGTAGCGGGTGCCCCATTTGAGGCAAAGAATGTTTACGTGTGGCATGGGTTGAGACGGGGTCTCTCCGGAAGATCCAAAGGGTGGGCGGAGCGAGCGCACCCTGTGTTGAGCAAGACACGTAGCAGGGCTGTTCGTACGCAGTTCATTTGCCGGCTCAGGACTTTCCGAGCCGCCTGGAGAGCCTGCGGTCTGACAGCAAAGTGCCGAACCAGACGTATTTTATCAACACATTGCTGTACGTCTTCCAAGCGCCGCGCGTCAGGGGATAGACCAGTTTTCTCCACCCGGAAAGCTGGACGGATTTATCCCAGCGCAAATTCGCGTCCTGCTCGTCTATGCAGGAAGGCACCTGATCGTTTGGCAGAACCGGCGAGGGGATCACCGAAACGGTGTTGAGTTTCGTCAGCCATGAAACACCGTGCAAGGTATCGATCGCCAGCCAGTTTTTTTCCATCATGGAAAGCAATCGTTTGGCGGCCTGATTGCTGATGACGTATCCATACGCGCCGCCGGGCACACCGTGGGGCCGGGCCAGATCGCTTTGCGTTCCAGGCAAGCGCGCGATTTTTCGCGAAGCCCGATAGTTTTTATCGCGCCCGAGAAACCTGACGAGATCCCAGGTTTCCGGGTTTTGCGTGAGCGCGCTGACCACTGCCGGCAGCTCGTCGCACAGAATCGCATCGTCTTCCAGAATCAGTGCCGTCTCGATATGGTTGTCGACGATATGTTGATAGATAGCTTTGTGGGCGAGGACGCAGCCGAACTCTCCCTTGCTGAGATCGCGTCCGAAGAACATCCGCCTTTGCCATTTTGAATAGTTCGGATGGGAGAGGAGATCGACTTTTCGTCCATCCACCCCCGGATAGAACTCGAACGGAATTTGAAGCTCACCCAGCCTGGCCGCAATGAGATCCCGGCGGTCCTGGGAGTGCGCGAGGGTGATGACGTAGCAGTGAAATGGCTGGCTGGGGTTCATTGATTCAAATGGGCGCAGGCGTCGCGCGCTGGGCGGTGTTGCATGTGCTTAGCGTTATGCATGCAAGCGCGGTGACGACGACCCAGATGCCGCGGAAATGGGTGGAGATCAGGATGGAGTATTCGAGCGATCCGGCCAGCACGCTGGCTGCGAACACGGCAAGCGCCAGCTGCGCGGCAGGGTGGTCGCAGCGATACAGGCGATAAGCCAGCAGCGCGGTTGATACCAATGCGCCCGCCAGCGCCACCAGGCCACTGCTCACGGCGATGTCGAGCCACATGTTGTGGGGTGCGTTCGGGCCGATCCGGTCCGGGAAGTATTCGTAGGATTCGAGTCCCCAGCCTGTCCAGGGCGCCAGGCGGATCTTTTCCAGCGAAAACGCAAAGGCCTGCATGCGTTCGGTGTCGCTACCGCTATACAGCGAAGGTGTGTGCAGCGCGACATACCAATACACAGCCGCCATCAGCACGCCGCACCCGAGATAGACAAACAGGCGTGTGCGGGTTTTAGGCGGGAACAAAACGGCAAATCCCGTGGCTACAGTGAGAATCGCGCCGCGCGATCCCGATGCCCACACGCAGAGCAGCGCTGCGATCAACACCGTCCAGAGCAGCGGGTGGCGCAGTCTATCGCGCAGCAGACCGGCTGAAAGTACGGCCGTCAGCGCCATGAACATGCCGAAAGGATTGGGGTTGAACACCAGCCCGTTGATGCGCAGTTGACGCCAGGCCGCCAGGCTGGTGGCCGGTTCGGCAAGCAGCTGGAGCAGGCCGGCGCCGACATGGATAGCTAACGCGCAGAGCAGTGCCACGACCGCAGACTGCAGGGTCAGCCATCCGCGCTGGATCAGGATGATGAGGCCAACACCGACGCCGAGCATGCGCAGGACGAGCTTCAGCAACTCCAGCCAGTTCGGCGCGCTGGCAAGGCCCTGTGCATGTTGCAAACAGGCCGCCAGCAGAACCGGTACCAGCCACAGTGAAGTGAAGAACAGAAAGGCTCGCATCGCGGGGGTGTGCCAGTCCACGCGGCGCGCGAACCCCGCCGAGGCGGCCAGGCCCAGCCCAGCAATATGCAAAGTCGCCCACTTGGGGGGCAGGCTCAGGGCAAAAACGAATAGCAGGAAAAAAGCCGTGACGGAGGCTTGGGTCGCGCCGATTGAGGCCATGAGGGATGCGGGTAACAGAGGGGCTCGCACTTTATACAGATCCTGAATTGCGCCGGTGCCCCGGTCTTTGTCGCTGGGCAGGCGCTTTTGAAGTCGCTCATAGTAGCCCAGTGTTTGTTCCGGGCGAATACATGGGGTGAGGTTTCGCCGGTTCGGGCTTCAGGTTTTGTGGCCGTTGCCGGGTACTGCCGCCATGCCGATCACAAACCGGTGCTTGCCCGAAACCGTCCGCGGGATGTCGTCGAGGTAGTTCACTTCCAGCATGAGCTGTTCATCGACCTCGCGGCGAATGCGCGCTTGCAACGATGCCAGCGTTCCGGCATCCAGCGGGCGGGCCGCGACCAGGTTCAGCGCGAGCCGGTCAAGGTCGTGTTGCACCCACTGGTATTGCCGGATCTGCGTTTGACCATCGAGCAGATGGTTGAAGTAGGACGGGTAGAGAGTTTTTCCGCGGCGGGTGCGGATGAGGTCGTTTTGCCGGCACATACCCATTTCCATCAGCGGGAAGGGCAGGCCGCAGGCGCATTCGCCGTCGAGCAGCCGGCCGCTGTCGCCGATGTCGTAACGGATCATCGGCATCAGGCGATTGGTCAGCGAGGTGACCAGTAGCCGGTTGTCGGGTTCGCCCGTTGTATGTTCAAGCGGCACCGATTCGAGATAGACCATGTCGGTGAAGACGTGCATGTTGCCGTGCCGGCATTCGCAGGCGATGTTGGGGATTTCGCGGCTGCCGTACTGGTTGAATACCTTGCAGCCGAAGGCCCGTTGCATGAGTTGACGCTGGCTGTCGGTGAGCACTTCGGCGGTGGAGTACACGCCGAGCAGGGTCTGCGGCATCGGCATGCGCTGGTCGATCGCCACGCGCGCGACTTCACTCAATACCGACGCGTAGCCCTGCAGCAGAACCGGGCGGTAAGACTGGATGAAACGCGCCCATTCGACGAGTTGCGCTTCGGTGTACTCAAACGCGGCGAGGGTGTGCTCGGCGGCGATGAAATCGAACAGCCCGCTACCGAACACGCCGCCGGGGACAACGTCCTGTCGCGCCCCCCAGAAATTAAGGATTTTTTGCCCCGGCCGCCAGCCGGACAACCTATAGCTGCGCATCATGCCTGCGCGCATCAGCTCGTGTTTGGCATCGTCGTAGTAAAACGCCAGAGGTTTTCCGGTCGATCCGCCAGTGTGGCCGCTTTTAACCTGGCTGCGGTCAGCGGTGTGCGCGAGCAAGTCGTCAAGTCGGCATATGACGTCGTCTTTTTTCAGGATCGGCAGGACGTTGAAGGCGGGCAGGCGGCCGCTGCCGAGCAGCGGGCCGAACGTCTCGGCGTAATAGGGGGTGTGGGAGGCGGCGAAGGCGACGATGTTGGCGAGGTCGCGCTGTTGCTTGGCAAGCAGTTGCGTGCGGTCGAGTGCCTGGGTTTTCAGCAGGTGGTCGAGGTGGGCGTAACGCTGCGGATAGCGCCAGTGGTGCAGCGCGTGGCGCAGGCGCTCGATCATGCCTGTCTGAGGGTGGCGAGCGCCTCATCCCAGGCGCGCAGGTCGGTGTGATAACTGGCGATGGCGTCGAGCTGGCGCTGGCGCCAGGCGGCGCGGTTGGCAGCCGAGTCGATGCGTGCATGGCACGGCGAATCGCTGCCGAAGTTGTGCGCGAGGTTGTCGGCGAATGCTTCAAAGTTTGCGTGGGCACAGGCCAGTGCCTCGTTATGGTCCAGGCAGACGCGCGCTTTGTTCAGCAGTGCTTGTAGCTGAGCGTACTTGTCGACGGTGGCCTGATGCTTCGCGCGGTATTGCTCCAGCATGTCGGCCTGCACGTTTTTCAGCGTGGTGATGATCTGTTCAGACGAAACAGGCTGCTGGGGAAATCCATGCTCGGTGAGTCGCTCAATGGAAAACAGCATGACATCGCCGTGAAACTGACGCTCGTATTCATCGCAGAGGTCGACGCGCTCGCGTTGCGACACCACGCCGGGGCGAAATTCTGCTTCGCCCGTGGTGTCGACCGTGCGCTTGTGCAGCATCGGCAGGTTGGCCGAGACGAAGCGAGTGCCCAGCCCAGCTTTCATCAGCCGCCCGAGCGTAGGGCCGGACATCCGCAGGCGCAGGGGTGCGAAGGGGATGAACCAGTTCAAAGCCGTGGGACGGAAGACGGCGTTGCCGGTGTAGACGGTACGCGCGGGCTGCACGCTTTGCATGACGTTGGCATGCCGATACCAGGTGACGCGGGTGGGATGCTCGCCGTGGAAAAAGCGCTTCAGGTGTCGAGAGAAGTCGACGAAGCAGTCGGCATTGCTGGGGGTCCCGGGCAACGGACAGCGGTAGCGATAGGCCTTATCCGCCTGCTCGAAACCGAACAGTCCTGCCATGTCGTGATACGCGGCCTCACCCGATCCCTGCGTGCTGGCGGCAGGCTGCCGGTAGGCGGCATCGGGGTCGCAGTCGGCCATCTCGCGCAGAAATCCGGTCACGTCTTCGAGGAAATTGCCCGCCATCACGGCAGGCGAGACAGGCGGGTCGCCGACCACCTTGCCGGTCAGCACTTCGGCGTCGGTGGCGCTGAAAATGGCGTCGAGTTGCGCAAAAAAATTCACCGCGTAGACGTCGCGGTCGCCGTCCGCAGTGGCGATATTCACCTTGAAGGTCTGATCGGCATCAAGGGTGTAAAAGAGCAGGGGAACGTCCGCCGCCTGCATCTGTGCCAGTTTCAACCAGGCGATGTTGCGCATGATGGCCTGGCCCTTGTGGCTGAAAGCCTCAGGGTGGAATTTACCAATGATGCGCGAGAGCGATGTCGAATCGGGTAGCAAGTCCAGCAGCGCGCGCTGCTCGTCGAGGCCGAAGTAGTCCACGGCCAGCCCCTTAGCCTCGAACTCGCGGGCGATGGCTTGGTGCGCAGCGATGCAGCTGGGGTCCAGCGTGTCATCGGCAATCATTACCGAGACTTTTTTCCAGCGACTGCCCTGGGTGTCATTGAAGGAACCGCCGTGCTGTCCGCCGTAGCCAAACAGCTTGCAAAGGTCGAGCAGGCTGTCGAGGCAGGCATGCAGTTGCTGCGGGCTATCGGCAACCGGGATAACGAGGAGGAAGCGATGGCGGCGGTCGTCGCCGCGCGCTGCGATCAGCGTTTCGAGCCGCCGCCAGGCCGATTGATACGACGCCAGCAGCGATGCGTTGAAACCGTTTTCCCACAGCAGGGCTTCAAATTTCGCGATGACGGCCTGTTGCGCCGCGATCTGTTCGTCTGGGCTAGCGAGCCGACAGGTAGCGGGGGAAGGCATGTTTGTCGAGCAGGATTTCGATGAGGTTGATGGCGCCGGTCAGGTCGGCTCGTACAAACAGGGCGTCGAGTTCGGCCTCGGTTTCGATGCGATGGTGCTGCACGCCAAACGACTGCGCGAGCAGGCCGAAGTCGGGGTTCACAAAGTCGCAATCGATATAGCGTTCGCCGTACAGCTGGAACTGGTTCTTGCGGATCAGGCTCATGGTGCCGTTGTTGATGACGACGACATTGAGCGGGATGCCGTAGTTCACCGCCGTCATCATTTCCATGCAGCACATCTGGAAACCGCCGTCGCCGAGGATGGCGAAAGTGGGGCTGTCCGGCGCAAAGCAGCGCGCACCGATGGCGGCGGGAATCGCGTGTCCCAGCGACGAGATGCCGGAATTCGGGAAGTAATGGTTGTGGTCGGAGACGTCGAAATAACTTTGCGCAAAGACGATGTTGTCGTCGAACACCAGCGCGTTGTGCGGGAAACGATGGGCGAGCTGGTTGTAAAAAGCCTGCATCAGGCGAAATGCCTGGTTCGCGCTGTCGTCGCCGGCGGGTTGTGCGGCGCTGGCCTGGTGACTGTCGAGTAAGGCGCGCGCCTTGGGCGGCGTGGCGTCGGCCTCCAGCGTGGCAAAAACGTCTTCCATCACCGCGCGGATGTCGCCGCAAATCGCCACATCGGGCTGGAACACGCGGCCCAACTGGGTGGCGTCGCAATCCACCTGGGCGATTTTCTTGCCGGCCAGCAACTTCGCATCCCATAGATAACTGGTGCGTTCGTTAAAGCTTGCGCCGAGAAACACCAGCAGGTCGGCGTGATCGACCAGATAGCGATACGCGTCGCCGTTCGACGTGACGCCGAGGCAGCCCAGCGACAAGGCGGTGCCCTCGGCCACCACGCCCTTGGCCTTGAGGCTGGTGGTCACCGGAATGTTGAAGCGTTCGGCGAATGCCGCAACCACGTCGCGCCCGCCCGCCTGGATGCAGCCATAGCCCGCGATGATGACCGGGGTGTGTGCGGTGCGCAGCAGGTCGGTGAGTTCAGCCGTCGGCGTAGTGTGGTGCGTGGTCGAGCGACTGGGGAAATGCACCGAGTCGAGCACGCTGTCGTCGACCATTTCCTTCTGCACGTTGTACGGAATCGACAGCAGCACCGGTCCCGGCTCGCGCCCAAGCAAGGCGTGCGTGGCCTGGTTCAGCACCTGTCCGAGATAGTCGGTGCGCTCGATCAGCTTGTGATAGCGCGTGATGCTGGCAAACAGCGCGCCCTGGTCGATGGCGCCGCCTTCGCCCGAGCTTTCCTGCAGGCCGCCCTTGCCGAAAATATAGGTCGAGGTTTCGCCGGTGATCGCCAGCACCGGCAGTCGCTCGGCGTAGGCATTGGCAATCCCGGTAATCAGATTGGTCGCGCCCGGCCCGGCGGTGGTGATGCACGCGCCCGGCCGGTGCGCCACCCGTGCGTAACCGCCCGCCATGAAGGCCGCACCCTGCTCGTGTTTGACCAGCACGCTCTTGATGCCGGAGTCATGCAGGCGGTCGTAAATGGGCAGCACGTGCGCGCCCGGCATGCCGAAGATGTGGTCAATCCCCAGGCGCTCCAGATACCGGACGATCAGTTCGCTGACGGAAATATTCATGTGTTGTGCTTGTTGTTGTGTCCTGCGTTTCGCTCCCGTCCGGTGCACCCTGTCGATGCACCCGGAAGTCCGCGATTTGAGCACAAGACGCCGTGCGGGAAAACCTTGGGTGTTGCGTGGGATCGCATGTGAGTCCCAATCGGGTTGCGCAGTCGCTTGGGATCGCGGCCGTTTTTGGACGCGCGGGCCACCCGTTTTTCATGCACAACGCACGGCTGGAGCACGGGTTTTGCAGCGCGATAGGGATTCACTCAAGCCGCACCTGTTGCCGCCACACCCTGCGCGATGCAGGTGTAGCGACGCGGTGGCTCAGGCGTGCGCGAGGTGCTGCTCGATTTCGATGAAGCTGTGCGCAACTTCGGTGGTTTCAATGGTGACGCCCAGCTGTTTGCATAACTGCGACAGGGACAGCAGGCCGCGCACCAACTGCCGGCCGTTCGTGTTTTCGATCACCAGCGCGTGCTGGCGACCGCGCGACTTGAGCGTTTCCAGCACGTGGCCGACGCGGGCGTGGGCAATGTCGTCGAAGTCGACTGCTTCCAGCAGGTCCACCGGGGTCATGATGTCGCCCACCAGCACTTCGTCCCGGCGGATACCGTGGCTTTGCACCACTTGCATGGGTTTTTCGCCATGAATGTCGGTGCTGGTGACCAGCCCGGCCACGCGATCCTCGCCGTCCATGACGAACAGCAGGCGCACCTTGCGGCGAAGCATGCGCTCTTCCGCCTGTTTGATGGTGTCGCCGGGCGTGGCGATGAAGGCGGTGAGGCGGCGGAAATCGGTCATCACGTCGAGCGCCGGGTTCTCCAGCCCCACGCGTTCGGGCAACACACAGGCGGGACGCAGCAGGCCTGCGGTTTTGTCGAGATTGCGGGTAGGCAAACGGGTATAGGTCATGGCGAGTCTCCTTCTATGATCGGGTGGATTCCATGTGAGCACGGTGCATGTGCAGGACTGGAAGCGATGATCCTGTTCCCGACAAGCCCGGCTGTCCATTCAAGAATTTTTTGCCCGACATAAATTGTGCTTGGCCGACGCTGAGAGCAGGGTCGGCGCCTTAATCCGCCATCGCGCGTGCATGAAACGCCAGATGTTCGCCGATGAAGGTGGCGATGAAGTGGTAGCTGTGGTCGTAGCTGTCCTGCATCCGCAGGGTGAGCGGGATGCCGCGCGCGGTGCAGGCGGCCTGCAGGTTCTGCGGGAAGAGCTGTTCGGCCAGAAATTCGTCGGCGGTGCCGTGGTCGATCAGCGCGGACGGAAGCGGTGCGCCCGCTTGAATCAGGCAGGTGGCATCCCAAGCTTCCCAAGCCTGCTTGTCGTTGCCGAGATAGGCGCCGAAGCAGCCTTGCCCCCACGGGCTGAGCACTGGGTTGCAGATCGGCGAAAAGGCCGAGACGGAGGCATACCTGCCGGGATTTTTCAGCGCGCAGATGAGTGCGCCGTGGCCGCCCATCGAATGGCCGCTGATGGCGCGCTTGCCGGGGATCGCAGGAAAATGGGTCTCGACCAGCGTGGGCAGTTCGTGGGTGACGTAGTCGTACATCTGGTAGTGCGTCGCCCACGGCGGCTGCGTGGCGTTGACGTAGAAGCCCGCGCCCTGGCCGAGGTCGTAGCGCTCAGGCACGTCGGGCACAGCATCGCCGCGCGGACTGGTGTCGGGCATGACGAGGATCAGACCGAGTTCGGCCGCGTAGCGCTGCGCGCCGGCCTTCACGCGCACGTTGTCGTCGGTGCAGGTGAGCCCTGACAGCCAGTACACCACCGGCAGTTTTTGCGAGGCTGCCTGTGGCGGCAGGTAGACCGAGAAGGTCATCATGCAATGGCAGGTGGACGACTCGTGCTGCCAGCGTTCGAGCCAGCCGCCGAATTCCTTGATGCGTTCAACTTGTTTCATTGCGGCCTCAGAAAATGATGACCGAGCGGATGCTCTTGCCTGCGTGCATCAGGTCGAAGGCGCGGTTGATGTCTTCCAGCGGCATGGTGTGGGTGACCAGTTTATCCAGTTCGATTTTGCCGGCCATATAGTTGTCGACGTAGCCCGGCAGCTGGCTGCGGCCCTTGACGCCGCCGAATGCGGTGCCTTTCCAGGTGCGCCCCACCACCAGGTTGAACGGCCGGGTGCAGATTTCCTGCCCGGAACCGGCGACGCCGATGACGGTAGCCACGCCCCAACCCATGTGCGTGCATTCGAGTGCGTCGCGCATGACGTTAACGTTGCCGATGCACTCGAACGAGTAGTCGACACCGCCACGGGTCAGGTCGCGGATGTATTCGACCAGCGAGCCGTTGACCTCGCGCGGGTTGATGAAGTCGGTCGCGCCGAGTGCCTTCGCCATCTCGAACTTGTCCGGGTTGAGGTCGATGGCGAGGATGCGGCCGGCCTTGGCCATCACCGCACCCTGGATGCAGGACAGGCCAATGCCGCCGAGGCCGAACACGGCGACGGTGGAACCCGGTTCAACCTTGGCGGTGTTCAGAACCGCCCCAATGCCGGTGGTGACGCCGCAGCCCAGCAGGCACACTTTATCCAGCGGCGCTGCAGGGTTGATTTTGGCGAGCGCGATTTCCGGTACGACAGTGTATTCGGAAAAGGTCGAACACCCCATGTAGTGGAAGATCGGCTTGCCGTTCTTCGAGAAGCGCCGCGTGCCATCGGGCATGTAGCCAGTCCAAACGGTGGACGCAATCGACTGGCACAGGTTGGTCTTGGGCGAGGCGCAATATGCGCAGTGGCCGCACTCGGGAATGTAGAGCGGGATGACGTGGTCGCCTGGCTTCAGCGTTTTCACGCCGGGGCCGCACTCGAGCACGATGCAGCCGCCTTCGTGGCCGAGGATGCAGGGGAACGCGCCCTCCGGGTCGTCGCCCGACAGGGTGAAGGCGTCGGTGTGGCAGACGCCGCTGGCGACGACCTGCAACAGCACCTCGCCCTCGCGCGGGCCTTCGACATCGACCTCTTCAATCGACAGCGGTTTCTTGGGTTCCCAGGCTACGGCGGCGCGTGCTTTCATGGATGGCTTCCTCGTTTGAATGGACCGGAGTGGCGTGATGGCTCAGGCTGTTTGCTGGAGCAGCTTCTGGAAGGACGCTTCAAACAACTTGACGCCATCGCCCTGCAGGGTCTGGCCAACCTGGTCCATGTCGATGCCCAGTCGTTCCAGCTGGATGAGTTGTACTTCGGCTTCGGTGACCCCTGCTTCGACACGCAGTGCCGGTTTACCGTGGTCGGCCAATGCGGCGAGGGTTTTGTCGGGCAGCGTGTTGATGGTTTCCTTGCCGATCAGCGGTTCGACATACAGCAGATCGGAATAGTCCGGATTTTTAACGCCGGTGCTCGCCCACAGCAGAAATTGTGGCGCCGCACCGTGTTGTGCGAGTGCAGCAAACGCCTCGCCGTGAAAAATGGCCACATAGCGCTGATAGGCGAGCTTGGCCATGGCCACCGCCGCCTTGCCGCGCAGCGACAGCGCTTCCGGCGTGCCGATTGCAGTCAGCTGCGTATCGACCAGGGTGTCGACGCGCGACAGGAACAGACTGGCGACCGCCTTGCTGTGATGGATGTCAGCACCCGCCTGAACGCGAGCCGTGAGGCCGCGAATATAGGCGCTGAACACCGCTTCGGTTTGCGCAACCGAAAACAGCAGGGTGACATTGACGTTGATGCCGAGTGCGGTCAGCGTTTCGAAAGCGCGCGCGCCCTCGATTGTGCCGGGCACCTTCACCAGCAGGTTGCGGCGACCGACTGCCGCGGACAACCGCTGCGCTTCTTCAACCGTGCGCGTGGCGTCATCCGCCCAGCGCGGCGCGACTTCCAGGCTGACGTAGCCGTCGTTGCCGCCGCTGCGTTCGAACACCGGCAGCAGCAAATCACAGGCGGCCTGGATGTCGGGGATCATCAGGGCTTCGTAGCGGCGCTCAGTGTCTGGTTCGCTGGCCTTGAGCTGCGCCAGGTCGTCGGCGTAATACGGACTGGTGGCGAGGGCATTCTGGAATATCGACGGGTTCGAGGTCACGCCCGACACGCCGTCTTCGGCGATCAATCGAGCCAGCGTGCCGTCGCGGATCAGGCTGCGTGACAGGTTGTCGAGCCAAAGGCTCTGGCCGAGCGTGGTGACATGCAGTGCTGCGTTCATGGGCGATCCTCCGTTGAGAAGTTCAGCATAGCTGACAAGAATAGAGTCGCCATCCGGCAGGACGTTCAACGAAGCCTGGCGGCGGCCGGCCGAAGCCGCGCCTGTGCTAGACTTCGCGGCATTATTTCGGCCCTGCCGGCTTCATTTTTTTCCAGGTTATCTTCATGTCAGGCAGCACACTCGGCAAGCTTTTTTGTGTCACCGTTTTCGGCGAATCGCACGGCCCCGCCATCGGCTGCGTGGTGGATGGCTGTCCTCCCGGTATGGCGTTGGCTGAGGCCGACATCCAGCATGACCTGGACCGGCGCAAACCCGGCACCTCGCGTCATGTCACCCAGCGCCGCGAATCCGACAGCGTGGAAATTCTCTCCGGCTTGTACGAAGGCAAGACCACCGGCACGCCGATTGCGCTCTTGATCCGCAACGAAGACCAGCGCAGCAAGGACTACGGCAATATCAGCGAGACCTTCCGCCCCGGCCACGCCGACTACACGTATACGCAGAAATACGGCTTTCGCGACCCGCGCGGCGGCGGACGCTCGTCGGCACGGCTGACGGCGCCCATTGTCGGTGCCGGCGCCATCGCCAAGAAATGGCTGGCGGAAAAATACGGCATCGTGATTCGCGGCTACATGAGCGCGCTGGGGCCGCTTGAGATTCCCTTCGAATCATGGGACGCAATCGGCAACAACGCCTTCTTTTCGCCGAATGCGGCCATCGTGCCGCAGCTTGAAACCTACATGGACGAACTGCGCAAATCGGGCGACTCGGTCGGCGCCAGGATCAGCGTGGTTGCCGAAAACGTACCGCCCGGCTGGGGCGAACCGCTGTACGATAAGCTCGACGCCGACCTCGCTCACGCGCTGATGGGGCTCAACGCCGTCAAGGGCGTGGAAATCGGCGACGGCATGGACGCTGCCAGGCAATTGGGCACCGAGCATCGCGACGAAATCACCCCCGAGGGCTTTCTCTCCAACCACGCCGGCGGCGTGCTCGGCGGCATTTCGTCCGGTCAGGCCATCGTCGCGCACATCGCGATCAAGCCCACTTCGTCGATACGCCTGCCGGGCCGCTCGATCAACCTGCACGGCCAGCCGATCGAGGTCGTCACCCACGGCCGGCACGACCCCTGCGTCGGCATCCGCGCCACCCCGATCGCTGAAGCGCTGATGGCGATTGTGCTGATGGATCACGCGCTGCGCCATCGCGCGCAATGCGGCGATGTCACCAGCGGGACGCCGGTGGTGGCGGGCCGCACCACCTGAGTGCTGCGCTAGGCCGCAGGCTTTTGCGCAATCACCGTCTGAAAATAGCGCGGACCGCCCGGAAACAGGCGATGGCGCGCCACCTCGCTGACGCTGAGGCCATGGCGCGACAGGATCGTTGAATAATCGTAAATCGGGTGCAGGTCGCTGTTCGAAATCACCCAATACAACACATTGGCGATCCGGTAATAAAACGCGTGGGTCGCGCGCAGCAGCGCGTTGCCCTGTGGCACGGCAAAGTCGGCCACCAGCAGCAGCCCGCCTGGCTTGAGCAGGCTGATCAGTTGGCCCAGCATTTTCTGCATGACATCGGTGGTGAACACGTTCAGGAAATAGTTGGCGCAAATCACGTCGTAGTGCCCGGTGCGGTTATGCAGCAGCAGATCGCCACAAATCAGTTCTCCACTGACCCCCGCGTCCGCCAGTTTTTGATCGACGTGCGCCAGCATGGCTGGGGCCAGATCGATGCAGGTAATCTGCGCGCCTTTTTCAGCCGCGCGTACCGCGTCTTCGCCGCCGCCCACGCCGGCGTACAGCACGTTCTGTCCGGGCTGCATGTATTGCAGTTCATGCAGCTTCGACGCACGGATCTTGCCGAATGAATACACGGCGGCCAGCGGCTCATAGAACCAGGCCGTGTGGTTGTAGCGATTTTTCGCGGTGGCGGTGAGTGTGCTCATGCTGATTCCTTTTGATGGTTGAGTGCTGCATACGAGCGGGCGCCGAAAATGGCTGTACCGATGCGCACCATGGTCGATCCTTCGGCGATGGCGGATTCGAAGTCGCCGGACATGCCCATCGACAGCGTGTCGACATTGAGTCCGTGGGCATTCAGTGTGTTGAACAATGTGCGCACCTGGTAAAACGCCGAGCGCTGCTGCACCATGTCGGGGGTGGGCGCGGGAATCGCCATCAGACCGCGCAGATGTACGCGCGGCAGCCTGGCGATCTGTTCGGCCAGTTGCAGGACCGTGTCGGGTGTCGCGCCGCCCTTGCTGGCCTCGCCGCTGATGTTCACTTCGATGCACAGGTTGAGCGGCGGCATGCCGTCCGGGCGCTGGGCCGACAGCCGCTCGGCAATTTTCAGGCGGTCGACGCTGTGCGCCCAGGCAAAGTTTTCGGCAATGCCGCGCGTCTTGTTGCTCTGGATCGGGCCGATGAAGTGCCAGACCAGGTTCGGATTGGCGACGGCCTTTTGCTTGTCCAGCGCTTCCTGCAGATAATTTTCGCCGAAATCCCGCTGTCCCGTCCGCGCGGCCGCGCGTACCGCCCTGTGGTCGTAGGTTTTGCTGACCGCCAGCAGGGTGATGTCGCCCGGATTGCGGCTGAAGGCGAGCGCGGCGCGGGCAAGCCGGTTGTGTACAGCCATGACCCGGCCGGGAATGTGTTCAATCACAGCGTGTTCAGACATCGCGCGCCCCGCTCAGTGGATCAGACCCATCGCGCGACCATGCCGCTCACACGACTCGATCACGCGGTCCATGTCAGCTATCGTGTGTTCGGAACTCAGACTGATGCGTACGCGCGGCTTGTTGCGCGGACAGGCCGGAAAAATCACCGGGCTGGCAAAAATGTCGTCGGCATCCAGCCGCGCCACCAGTTCGAACATCGTGGTTTCCTCGCTGAGGATGATGGGAATGATCGGCGTTTCGCTGACGCCGGTATTGAAGCCCACGGCTTTCAGGCCGCGCAGCAGGTGATGGGTGCAGGCCCACAGGTTGATGCGCTTGTCCTGTTCGTTTTCGATGATGTCGACTGCCTTGATCAGGGCGGAGGTCACCGCGGGACTCATGCTGGTCGAATAGATAAAGGCGCGCGAGTTGTACTTGATGAATTCCATCACGTCTTTTTTGGCACCGACGAAGCCGCCGATGCAGCCGAATGCCTTGGAGAGGGTGCCGGTGACGATGTCGGGCTCGTCGATGCCGAAATGGTCGGCCGTACCACGGCCGTGCGGACCGGCCACGCCGGTGGCATGGGCGTCGTCGACCATGACGCGCGCGCCGTAGCGCCTGGCCAGCGCCATGATTTCCGGCAGCCTGGCGAAGTCGCCGTCCATGCTGTAGATGCCATCCACGACGATCAGCTTGCATGCCTTGTAGCCGACTTCCTGCAGCACCCGTTCCAGCGATTTCATGTCCTGGTGCTTGAAGCTGCGCACCTGCGCCCCGGCCAGGGTGCAGCCATCCAGAATGCTGGCATGCACCAGCTTGTCGACGATGGCGACGTCGTCCTTCGACAGCAGTGCGCTGATCGCGCCCAGGTTGGCCATGTAGCCGCTCTGGAACGCAACCACCGATTCCAGCTGCTTGAACTTCGCCAGCTTGCGCTCCAGTTCTTCGTGCAGCTCGTTGGTGCCGTTGAGCAGGCGGCTGCCGCTGGTGCTGTTGCCCCATGCCTGAATGGCCTGGATGCCGGCGCCGGACAGGCGCGGATCGCTGGCCAGCCCGAGATAGTTGTTGGACGACAGCATCAGCATCCTGCGGCCGTCGAACACCACTTCGCGCTCGCTGACCGCGTCGATCTTGCGCATGCCCAGCGCGATATGCTCAGGCTTGACCCGGTTCAGCGCACTGCCCTTTTTGGCGAAAAACGCCTTGGCGAACAGATCGCCGTAGACCATGGCGCCGGAGATCGATCCGGCTTGCTCAAGCGGGTCGATTGCAGGGTCCATTACATTCAGGGTGGTTTGTACGGTGTCGAGAACGGGGGCGCTGGCAAAATCATTCATCGGTGTCTCTCCTTAAGGTGCTGTTTTTTTGAGCGTTATTGGGTAGTGGGCTCAGCAACGGGGCAACGCAAAACCTCACTGCTTGTGACAGCCAATGTATCGAGAGCGCGGTGTTGCAACAATCTGGACATGTAGCTATTTCTTGCAGGCAAAAACCCATACATTTGGTACAGATGTACCAGCCTGTCACCCATGGCAAAGGGTTAGGTGGACTCGCCGAAAACCTGTCCAAATGGCCAGGATATATATTTAAATTATTGATTGAGTTGAAAAATTTGATGTTTTTGACGGGTTGATGATGGTGCAGGAGGGGCATAATCGACCGGCGGCATGCATAGAAGAACCCGGAGGAGACGCATCAATAAAATGGATAACGGCACTGAACAGGCACAGCCGACCGCGCTGGCCAACGCGACGACCCGGGTATTTGTCCTGGCCAATCCGGACTTTTATCTTGAGGGGCTGCTGGCCGTGCTGGCACGTTCGGCCGAGAGCGAAGTGGTGGCGTGCGTCAAGCCCGGAGAAGGATGCTGGGATGCTTTTACCGCACAGCCTGCCGATGTGCTGCTGGTTCACCGGCAGGCGGTGCAGGACGCACCCGATGGCTTCAGCCGTTTTCTGCAGCACGCGCCCAATCTCAAGATCATCGTTTTCGGCCACGACATGCCAGACGAGTTTCTGCTGAAAATCGTGCGTTCAGGCGCGGCCGGCTACATCAACGAAAAGATGAGCGGCGATCATTTGCTGAAAGCGATCCGCACCGTGCTGGAAGGCGAGCTGTGGGTGGAGCGGCATATCCTGCAAAGGCTGATCCTGCGGGTGGTTGAAATCGAGGGCATCATCAATCAGGCGATCGAGCTGATCCGCAGCGTGCTGACCAGGCGCGAGGCGGAGATTTATCGCCATGTGCTGGGTGGCTTGTCGACCAAGGAAATCGCGGGCGAAATGAACTTGTCGGAGCAAAGCGTCAAACTGCACCTGCGCAATATCTTCAAGAAATTCGACGTCAGCAACAAACAGCAGCTGATCCTGCTGACCTTCCAGAAGGTGTGCCCCGTCTCCAATGTGTTGCGCCTGTTCCGCATCGTGATGGACCGTAACCAGATCGCGCAGGGCAAGCCGCCGCTGATCGCGGATCCGCTGGCAGAGCTGACCGTGCTCACGGACAAGCGCGAGGGCGCATAACTCAACCGCTTTCTGCAGACGATTGACGAATCCGCTGCGTGCGATCAGGCTGTGCGGTATCGCGCACTTCCCGGTCTGGCGCCATGCGACTCCCCATCAGTCTGAAAATCTTCAGCATCACCACCACATTGCTGGCAATGATGGTGGTGGTCACCTGGCTCTCTGTTCTTAATTTCCGCCAGCTCAACAACCAGGTGCGCGCGCTTGCCGACTACTACCTGCCGCTGCAGCAGCAAGTGGCCAGCGTGGAAATCCTCATTCGCGACCAGATGGTGCACCTGGAGCGGGTGATGGCAGGCATGGAGGTGGCCACGCCCGATCCCGAATACCTGGCGAAGGAGTCGAACGCCTTCGACATGCGCGGGATCAACGCCGACCAGATCGTCGATTCCTCGTTGCGCATGCTGAACGATGCCGAAGCGGAAAAGGGCATCGAACTCGACCGCGTCACGCTCGCCATACTGGGCAGGGAACTGCCCGCCATCCAGACCACCCGCCAGCATTTTCACGCCACCTTCCGCCAGTTTCAGATCGAGGCGCAGGAAGGCACCCCGCGTTCGCAGAAGATCGTGCGCGACGCCCTGCTGCGCGAGAAGGACGCCATCGACGTCGAGATCCAGAAGACCACCGACCTGCTCAACAAATTGACCCAGGACACCGCCAAACAGGCCAAGGCGGAGGAGTCGCGCGCCACCACGCTCAACTGGATCATCACTGCCATCGCTACCACGCTCGGCCTGATCTTCGCTGGCTTCGTCACGCGCTCGCTGGTCGATCCGGTCAAGCGTCTGCTGGGCGGCACGCAAGCGGTCGAGGCGGGCGATCTGGAGGTGGAAATCCTGGTCAGGACGCATGATGAGCTGGCCACGCTGGCCACTTCTTTCAACCACATGGTGATCGGGCTGCGCGAGAAGGAGCGCATCCGCGCAACCTTCGGCCAGTACGTCGATCCGCGCATCGTGAAGAGCCTGCTGGAAAGCCGTATCCCGGCGGATCGCGGCGAGCGCCAGGTGATGACGGTGTTCTTCTCCGACCTGCAGGATTTCACCCGCCTGTGCGAGGGACTGACACCGGATGCCGCGGTGCGCTTCCTCAACCGCTATTTTTCGCTGATGTCCGAGGTGATTCGCGGCCAGCAGGGCATCGTCGACAAATACATCGGCGACTCGGTCATGGCCTTCTGGGGCCCGCCCTTCACCGAGCCTGCCGACCACGCGCGGCTGGGCTGCATCGCTGCGCTGGAGCAGCTGGCACGCATGGAGGCCTTCCGCACCTGGCTGCCCGAGATGTTCGGCACTCGCCAGGGCCTGCCCGTGGTCAACGTGCGCATGGGCATTGCCAGCGGCGAGGTGACGGTGGGCAACATCGGTTCAGAAACCTCGCGCGGCTACACCGTCATCGGCGACATCGTGAATCTCGCGTCCAGGCTGGAGCAGGCCAACAAGTTCTACGG
>JAAPAA010000295.1 GCA_012274165.1 Thiobacillaceae bacterium | reverse complement strand
GTGCCGGCGGGATTTTCGGTATGGGAACTTGGCACGGGCCAGGACCCGGAAGGTAAGGCAAATGACGACTATGAGAAGCGAACTGGCAATCCGCTGGGGGTCGAGACGCGACAGGCCACTTTCGTCTTCGTGACGCCACGCAACTGGCCCGGAAAAGGCGCGTGGGCGACGAAAAGGCGCGCCGAAGGCAAGTGGAAAGATGTTCTTGCGTTCGACGCAGAGAGTCTGACACAGTGGCTGGAAAGCGCAGCTGGGGTTGCCGCATGGCTCGGCCCGATCGTCGGCGTTGTGCCGCCAGATGCTCGTGGCTTGGAAGCGGAGTGCGAGGTCTATACGTCCGGGACGAAGGTCCCATTCGATCTCTCGGGACTTCTCATCGGTCGTGATGAGCAGGCGACGAAATTAATCGAGTTGTTGCAAGGTCCACCCGCGCCGATCGAGATCTCGGCGACAACGGTTGCGGAAGGTGCAGCCTTCGTCGGTGCGTGCATCCAAGCCCTGGCCGAAGACCAAAGTGAATCGATGTTTGCACGCTCGGTTTGGGTCGATTCCAATTCGGGCCTGCGTCATCTTGCGGCGGCGGATCGTCCACTAATCGTGATCGCGTCAGGCGACTTGCAAATCTCGCCCATCCGACACCATCGGATTGTGGTCAAGACGAGCCGCGCAGGCAGCCCTGGTGTCATCGAGCTTGGCGCGCAGCCCATCACGGCGCTAGTCGAGCACCTCGCGAAGTTGGGCATGGATCGTAATGATGCCTTTCAGCGGTGCCAGGATGCCGGCGGCTACCTCGAACGGGTGCGTCATACCTTGCTCCTCGTCGAGCCTCCACCGCCCCCATGGGCATTGCCACCGACATGCGTCGCGGTCGCAGCTTCCATTCTCATTGGCGAGTGGGATGATGGAAACGAATCCGACAAGACGGTGGTTGCCGCGATCGCCGGAGTTGGCTACGAAGAGTTCGTGCGAGCTCTCACGCCGTATCAGGGCGGCCCGTCGCCTTTAGTGAGCCACGCGGGAACGGTTTGGAAGGTGTATGCCCGGCCGGCAGCCTGGAAGCATCTGGAGCCCGTGCTGACCGCCCGGCAGTTAAAGGCGTTCCTTCAGACCGCCCACGATGTTCTTCTCGAGGATGATCCCCGATTCGAGCTTGCACCTGAAGAGCGTTGGATGGCAGATGTTTACGACAAACGCCGGGCGCATTCCGAGCACTTCAGGAATGGGCTGGCCGGCGGTTTGGTGCACGCAGCCGTCCTGGGACGCGACGACTCCGCCTGCTACGCGGGTCGGCGGGCGCAAAGCTGGATCGACGGCGCGTGCCGTGGCATCTTTGAGCGGCACCGCGATGCCAGCTTTTGGCGCCACATTCGAGGCGAGCTGAGAGAACTTGCGGAAGCGTCGCCTGATCAGTTCCTGTCGGCCCTTGAGGCGGATCTGGGCGAGGCGCTGCCCCAGGTATGCGATCTCTTCGAGGAGGAAGGTGACCATGGAGGATGTCTTCATTCCGATCTACTTTGGGCTTTAGAGCTGCTCACTTGGTCGCCAGAATACGTAGGCCGTGCCGCTATGGTTCTTGCCGGTCTGGCCGAACACGATCCGGGCGGGCGCTATAGCAACCGGCCGGGGCGTTCGCTCACTGAAATACTGCTTCCCGCCGACCCGCAGTGCAGCTTGAACGCGCTCGAACGCAAGACATTGTTTGCTTCGGTCGCGCAGCATCACCCGAAAGTCGCGTGGGATGTCGGGAGGACCTTGATGCCGAGCGGCATGACGATCACGACCCCGACAGCACGGCCTGATCTGCGCGGTTGGGCGCCGAGACAGCGCCAGCCCGTTCTCGTGGTGGACTATTGGGCAGAAATACAGGATATCGCCGAGCGCCTGCTTCAGCTGGCCGAGAACGACATCGAACGCTGGCACTTTCTCCTGTCCAACCTAAAGGCGCTGCAGCCACCGCTCATGGAACGGGTGCTCCAAGGCGCCGAGGCCTTTGGTCGCAAGCTAGAAGGAGAAGAGCGGCTCCGATTCTGGGCACGACTTCGCGCCCTTCTTCACCACCACAACCAGTTCAGCGCGGAGGAAAAAGTCGATTGGGTGTACCCACGGAATATCCTTGATCGACTGGAAGCACTCTACGGGTCGCTCGTTCCTGCTGATCCCATCGCCCGCCTGTCATGGTTGTTCTCCTACCAAGCTGGGCGACCAACCGACGTAGCACGGGATTGGAAGGAGGAGCAGCGGCGTATCGATGCGGACAGGGCTGCCGCTGTCGAAGAGCTCGTGAAAGGGGCCCCGAGTTCGCTTATTGCAGCATTGCCACATTTTGAGAACCCTCACCTGTTGGGGTTCTGTACTGGACAGGCCGCGCTTGAACGGAACATCGAAGCGGCATTGCTGAAGCAGTGCGCAAATAGCGGAGAAGCGCGTGAGCAACACTTCGCCCAAGGACTCGCTGCTGCGCGCCACGAACTCGCGCCACAGGAATTTCTGAAGCGCTGGTGCACACCCGACAGCCCTGACTTCCTTACGCAATGTGGCACGGCAAAAATCCTGCAGGCCCTCGCGCCATCAACTGAAATATGGGACATGGTGGAAGCCGCTGGTCCCGAGTGCCGAGAAGCTTACTGGAAAGAAGCGCCCATTCACCTAAACGGTCGGTCTCGAGAGGCCGAACGCGCAGCAAGAAATTTGCTCGTGGCGGGACGGGCATTGGACGCGATTGACGTTCTGGCAGCGAGTATGACGAGCGAATGGCTGGCGGCTGACGGCGACGTGCAGCTTGTTGTTGAGGTGCTGGAAGCAGGTGTTTCGGAGGCGAACGCAAACCCAGTACGTGCCCAGCGCGATGCTTACTGCATTGCGCAGATCCTCAAGTCAGTGTCCGCTTCCAAACGCCTGCAGCCAGGGGAACTCATACACTTGGAATGGATATATTTTGGGGTGCTCGAGCACCAGGCGCAACACGAGCTGGCAATCTACGAACACCTGATTTCGGCCCCCCCGCTGCTGCTGCAGCTTGTTGAGCTGATCTACATTCCGGAAGGAACACCGAAGAAGGATCCGTCGGAGCTTTCGGATGTCCAGAAGTCCGCAGCAACCCAGGCGTGGCGCATTCTCCATCATTGGGAACCATTCAGTGCGGTTTCCCCGCAAGCCATGTCGCAACCCGGCGATCTCATGGCAAACATTGAATCGATTCGCATGCTTGCGGCCGAGAAGCGGCAAGGTCGTATCGTCGACGACCTACTTGGAAAGGCAATTGCGAGTTCACCGTTTGGCACTGATGGCCTATGGCCCCACGAATCGGTCCGGGAAGTTCTTGAACGCTATGGCGGGATCGAGGAGTTCGCGGAAGGGTTTGTCGTTGGGAAGTGCAATCTGAGGGGCGCGACATCGCGCGGGCTGGGTGATGGGGGTGTGCAGGAGTGGGACCTGGCAAGCGCCTATGGAGCATGGCAACGTGCGACAGCCATAAGCCATCCGCGGACGTCGCGACTGCTTGGTCGGCTCGCTGAAAGCTATCGCTCAGATGCCAACTCGCAGGATGTCCATGCCCGAACGCGGTGAGATGAAATACGCACGGGGTGATGGCTAGCCGCAACGATGTTAGGCGTCACACACGAATCCTCTTCTGCAGCACTGCCGCTCTCCTGAGACACGCATGCGCCTGTACTACATGACTGCTGCGAAGTGGGCCGAAGTGATCTTGAAGGAGCGCCGGCTAAAGCTCTCACGTTTCTACGAGGCGAACGATCCGTTCGAACTCAACCTGATCGACAGCCGGGAGCCAAGTCGGCGCCAGATCGTCAAGATGATCGAGAAGTATCACAATGAACGCACAGGCATGATTTGCTTTGGTGCGGTGTGGGACAACCCAATGATGTGGGCACATTACGCCGATAAGCACGCAGGCGTCTGCCTAGGGTTCGAGGTCGAGGACAAGCTGGTTAGCACGGTGGATTACACGGACGAGAAGATCGACGTCGAGTTTGGTGCGCACCTGCCGCACCACGGCCTCTCAGTTGAGTTACTCAACAAAGTTCTGACTACAAAGAGCACAGCTTGGGCGTCGGAACAAGAGCGGCGAACGCTCGCAGCACTGAAGACACCTGACCCAAACAACGGGCTCTACTACACCGACTTTGGACCGCAAGTGCAGTTGCGCGCGGTAATCATCGGGCATCGCTGCACATGGACGACTGCGAAAGTTGTTGACCTTCTTGGCGAAGTAGCCGCGCCGGTCCGCGTCTGGAAGGCACGACCCGCATTCGGTCGTTTTGCAATGGTGGAGCAGCATCAAGTCAAACCCGTCACGTTGCGCCCGCCAAAGTCAACTAGGAAGAATTCATGAGCTACCGCATCTCTCCGGGTGCCACCGCCGAGTGGCACCTGACCGTCCAACATTACCCTCGCTTGAGCCGCGTTCAAGTCATGCACCCTGGGATTGAGTGACTGCTTTTCGGCAAGGAACTGCGAGAATGCTAGGACGACTCAGGGTCGCGTGCCGGGGCCTTCAAACGCGCTGGCTTCGTCGTGAGTCCGACGTTTGGTTTGGCCTTCGACCCTCACGAACCATGCTGGGTCACCGCCCTCGCCAAGCATTGCCTTGCTCAATGGGAGGCTCTATGAGGTTCCTGTGCGAACATATGCCTAACCCCTGCATCGAGCGGACAGTCTCCAGCCAGCTTTGCTGGCTTCCGGCTGTCGGTCATGTCGAATGCTAGATCTCGCCAGGGAATCGAAGGATCGTGATGACACAGCTGCTTGAGGACTTGGCGCTAATCACTGCGAGGACGCTCGAGCACTACAACGAGCGCGCCACCGATTTCTGGGAAGGCACGCGCGACCACGATGTGAAGCAGAACATCGAGGCGCTGCTGCGGCACATTCGCGGTGCGCCGCCGTTGCGCATACTCGATTTCGGCTGCGGCCCTGGGCGTGACCTGGCGGCGTTTCGATCTCTAGGTCACGAGCCGATCGGGCTCGAGGGCTCCCCGCCGCTCGCCACCATGGCACGCGAGCACAGCGGCTGCGAGGTCTGGGAGCAGAATTTTCTCGCGCTGAAGCTTCCCGCCGGCCGCTTCCACGGCATCTTCGCCAACGCCTCGCTGTTCCACGTGCCATGCAAAGAGCTCCCGCGCGTACTGAGCGAATTGCACGCTACGCTCAAGCCCGATGGCGTGCTCTTCACCTCGAACCCCCGGGGGAATAACGAGGAAGGCTGGAATCACGGGCGATATGGCGCGTATCACGACCTCGAATCATGGCGCGCGTTTCTTGAACGAGCGGCGTTCGCGGAGTTGGAGTACTACTATCGTCCACCGGGGTTACCGCTCGAGCAACAGGCTTGGCTTGCAAGCGTGTGGCGGAGGAAGGGTGTATCCGGTGAGATCTAACAACGCGTCCGAGCGGAACGTGAACCACCGTAGCTTTGGTGGCTGCTATCGCCCGGCCGCTCAACGCGAGCATTAGGCCGCAACTCCCATAGTTCAACCCTCGTCTTCAAGCCGCACCATGTCAGTTGTTCTCGTGCTTCTTCCGAGCTGCGACTTCGATCCCACCGAAGCCGGCGTGCCTTGGCAGACACTCACCAGTCGGGGTCACACGGTGTGCTTCGCCACTCCAGATGGCAAAGCCGCGCAGGCTGACCAGCGCATGCTTCACGGAGCCGGACTTGGGCCCTGGCACCGACTTCTATGTGCCGATACCAACGGACGCGCAGCGCACGATGCAATGGCCGCAAGTCCGGCGTTCCTCCGACCCTTGGAGTACGCACAAATCGAAATTGAGAAGGTCGACGCCTTCTTACTACCTGGTGGCCACGCCCAAGGGATGAAGTATTACCTTGAGTCAGCCAAACTTCAGAAACTGGTTGCCGACGCGTTCGCGCGCCGCCTGCCGGTGGGCGCAATCTGCCACGGAGTATTGCTGGCCGCTAGAGCCCGTGCTTCTGATGGTCGATCCGTACTGCATGAGCGCCGCACCACGGCCTTGACTCGCACACTTGAACTCGGCGCGTGGGCGCTGACCGCTCTTTGGCTGGGAAATTACTATCGAACATACCCGACCACGGTCCAAGAGGAAGTGACAACCGCGCTTGCCCAGAAGAGCAACTTTGAAGCTGGTCCGCCAGCCATCCTCCGCGATTCGCCAACGCATTTGGAGCGGGGCTTTGTGGTGCGCGACGGAAATTATGTCTCAGCACGCTGGCCGGGCGACGCGCATCGCTTCGCCAGCGATTTCGCGGCAATTGTCGAAGGCAACTGAGGCACTCAGTCTCGCAGAGGCCCCCATGGTCGATCGCGGTAATCACATTCATGCGCTGTCTCGCGAGGCGATCTGTGCGGGCGGTCACCTACAAGATCAATGTCCGGTTTCGGGCTTCGAATCTTTAGATGCGGAAGTCCGCAGTGGGTCGCTATGCAAAGCTATCCATAGCGACCCCTATGCATAGAAGTCAACTATGCGTAGGTCCGCGGCACCCGGCACCGCCGTCCGCTGGGTCGGCAGGCGTGCTCGGGCTCACCGCGCTCTGCATAGTTACAGGCTCTG
>JAAPAA010000294.1 GCA_012274165.1 Thiobacillaceae bacterium | reverse complement strand
CCTGATTCCCCATGGCCTGCAGTTCACGGCGGGTGGTGGTGAGCGTGCGCACCACGCCGTTGACTTGCGGTGACCAGGCATCGGTCACGATCATGACTTTCATGGTGTCTCCAGAACGGTTGCGATTAGTTTGCCGGGGGCACTGGGCGCTTCCAGGCAGTGGGGCGAGTGGATGATTTCGAGCGTGCCGTCGGCGGATTCGGCAAGCGCGGTCAGGCTTTCCACCCAGTCGCCATCGTTGCAGTACAAGAGGCCGTCGAGATCACGGATCTCGGCCTTGTGGATGTGGCCGCAGATGACGCCATCGCAATCGCGCCGGCGCGCTTCGTCGGTCATCACTTTCTCGAACGCGGTGATGAAGCTGACCGCATTCTTGACCTTGTGCTTGATGTATTGCGACAGCGACCAGTAGGGGTAGCCCAGGCGCGTGCGCATGCCGTTGAACCAGCGGTTGAGCGCCAGGATCAGGGTGTAGCCGCTATCGCCCAGATAGGCCAGCCAGCGCGCGTGCTGCATCACGCCATCGAAAAGGTCGCCATGGGTGACCAGAAAACGCCTGCCGTCGGCGGTGACGTGGATGACCTCGTCGGCCACTTCGATATCGCCAAACGCCAGCCCCATGAATTGCCGCGCCATCGAATCGTGGTTGCCGGGCACGTAGATCACCCGGGTGCCCTTGCGCGCCTTGCGCAGCAGCTTTTGCACCACGTCGTTGTGCGAGCGCGGCCAGTACCAACCCTTGCGCAGTTGCCAGCCGTCGATGATGTCGCCGACCAGATAGAGCGTGTCGGATTCGTTGTGCTTCAGGAAATCGAGCAGGTAGCGCGCCTGGCAACCGGCCGTGCCGAGGTGGATGTCGGAAATCCACAGCGTGCGATGGTGGCGGGCAGGGCTGGGCGCAGGGGGGGAGTCTGGAGGCGGGGAAGCAGTGTGGCTGGCAGACCAGGGCAGGGCATCCGACGGCTGCTGGGTGTAGCCATCCGGGCGGGTGCGGAGCAGATTGGTGACGCGATTCAACATGCCGCCATCAGGCCACGCCCAGATGACAGCGGCGTGGCATTCGGGTGAAGCTTTGTTGACCCCCTTGCCCCGTTCTGAGGGCCGAAGGGTTTAGCGCGCGATCAGCTCCAGCAGCATGGTTTGGGCCTGGTAGGCTTTGGCACGGCCCGGTTTGCGGCGGCGGTAGCTGCCGTCGGACTGCATCTCCCAGGCTTGCACGTTGTCGCGCAGATAGGGTTTCAGGCCTTCGACGATGACGCGTTTTTTGAGCTTGGGGTTGAGGACAGGGAAGGCCGTTTCGATGCGGCGGAAGAAATTGCGATCCATCCAGTCGGCGGATGACAGGTAGACCAGTTCGTCGCCGTCGTTCCGGAAGTAAAAAATCCGTGTGTGCTCGAGGAAGCGGCCGACGATCGAGCGCACCCGGATGTTGTCCGACAGCCCGGCAATGCCGGGCCGCAGCGCGCACACACCGCGGATGATGAGGTCGATCCTGACGCCTGCCTGCGAGGCGGCGTACAGGCTGGCGATGACCTGGGGTTCCAGCAGCGAGTTCATTTTGGCGACGATGGCGGCGGGTTTGCCGGCGACCGCCAGTTCGGTTTCGTGCTTGATTGCAGCAATCACTTCGCTGTGCAGGGTGAATGGCGCCTGCCACAGGCGTTTGAGTTTGCCCGCCTTGCCCAGCCCGGTGATCTGGGTGAACAGGCTGTTGGTGTCTGCGGTGATGGCTTCGTCGCAGGTCATCAGTCCAAAGTCGGTGTACATCTTGGCGGTGCGGGCGTGATAGTTGCCGGTGCCCAGATGCGCGTAGCGCTTGAGTTCGCTGCCTTCGCGGCGGATGACGAGCGCGAGCTTGGCGTGGGTTTTGTGGCCGATCACGCCATAAATGACGTGCGCGCCGACTTCTTCCAGCCGGGCCGCCCAGTTGATGTTGGCTTCTTCGTCGAAGCGCGCCATCAGCTCGACCACCACGGTGACTTCCTTGCCCGACTCTGCCGCGCGGATCAGCGCCATCATCAGCTTGGAATCGGTGCCGGTGCGGTAAACAGTCTGGCGGATGGCGACGACGTTGGGATCAAGCGCCGCCTGCTCGATGAAGTTGATCACCGGCTGGAACGATTCAAACGGGTGGTGCAGCAGGATGTCGCCTTTTTTGATCTGGGCGAAGATGTCTTCCTTGTTGGCGAGGCGGGCGGCCAGGGCGGGAGTGAACGGGGTGAACTTGAGTTCGGGGCGATCGACCCAGTCGGGCACCTGCATCAGGCGCACCAGGTTGACCGGGCCGTTTACCTGATAGAGGTCATCGCGTTCGAGCTCGAACTGTTCGAGCAAAAATTCCGTCATCGATTCCGAACAGTTGTCGGCCACTTCGAGCCGAACGGCCGCGCCGAAATGCCGCTGCGGCAATTCGCCCTGCAGCGCCTGGCGCAGGTTCTTGGTTTCTTCGTCGTCGACAAACAAATCGGAATTGCGGGTGACGCGGAACTGGTAGCAGCCTTTCACCGTCATCCCGGTGAACAGTTCGCCGACGTGGGCGTGCAAGATCGAGGAGAGGAACACAAAGCCGTATTCGCCACCGGCGATGTCTTCTGGCATGCGAATGAAGCGTGGCAGCGAACGCGGCGCCTGCACTACCGCGGCGCCGGAGTTGCGGCCAAAGGCGTCACGGCCGGACAGCTCGACCGCAAAATTCAGACTCTTGTTGAGCACACGCGGGAACGGGTGCGAGGGATCGAGCCCTACCGGCGTAAGAACCGGCATCAGCTCGCGCAGAAAATACTCGTGGATCCACGCTGATTGGCTTTCAGTCCAATGAGTGCGGCGGAAAAAATGGATGTCGCGCTTCGCCAGCGCAGGAATTACGTCGCGGTTGAGCAGCTCGTATTGCCGTGCGACCAGATCGTGCGCCATGTCTGCAACGGCGCGGTATTGCTGGCCCGGGGTGAGGCCATCGTCCGAGCGCTGGGTGGAGTTGGCGCGGATCTGCTCCTTGAGTCCGGCCATCCGCACCTCGAAGAACTCGTCCATGTTGCTGGACACGATGCAGAGGAAGCGCAGCCGTTCCAGCAGCGGCACCTGGGGATCGTCGGCCTGCGCCAGTACGCGGCGATGAAAAGCGAGGATGCCGAGTTCACGGTTGATCAGACTGTCGGGACTGGGAAGATTCATGGTCTAGTATTTGTGATGAACTTCAATGATAAACGGCAGCCTGTTCCCGAACATGACAATTATTATATGAATGCGACGCACCCAGTAGAAGTCGAGCTCAAACTGGCGCTGCCGCGGCAGCAGGCCGCAGCCTTCGTCAAGCTGATGGCGCGACGGCGCGTCCCCCCGGTGCAGCAAGCCCTGCTTACCCGCTATTTCGACACGCCGGATTTTGCCCTGAGCGCGCAGGGAATTGCGTTGCGGGTGCGGCGCGTCGGCCGCCGCTGGCTACAAACGCTGAAAACCGAAGGTGAACGCAGTGGCGGTTTGTCGCGGCGAGCCGAATATGAAGTGGCGATCAGCGGTCGCACGCCGGACTGGAGCCGTTTTCCTGCCGAGGCGCAGGCATGGGTGCCAGAAGCCTTGCGCGCGCAGCTGGCACCGGTGTTTGAAACCGATTTCCAGCGCACCAGCTGGCAACTGGTGGGCGAGCATGGCACGGCGATCGAAGTGGCGCTCGATGTGGGCGAAGTTCGCTCCGGCGCGCAGTGCCAGCCGATTTGCGAAATCGAGCTCGAATTGAAAAGTGGCCAGCCGGATGCCCTGTTTGCGCTGGCGCTGGACTGGGGGCCGCAACTGGATTACCTGCCGCTGGATAGCAGCAAAGCGGAACGAGGCGTGCGTCTGGCCCATCAGCAGAGTCTGGCACCGGTTAACGCCGGGCCGCTGGCGCTGAAGCCGGGCCTGAGCGTGGAAGACGGTTTTGCCGCGGTGTGCCAGGACTGCCTGAGCCAATTTCAGGCGAATCTACCCGGCGTGCTGGATTCCGACGACATCGAATACGTGCATCAGGCGCGGGTGGCATTGCGGCGCCTGCGTGCGGCGCTGCGCGTGTTTCGCCGGGTATGCGCGGTGCCGGAGGACCTGTTGGCGGAGCTGCGTGCCCTGGCTGCCGCGCTTGGCCCGGCGCGCGACTGGGACGTGCTGTGCAGTGAAACGCTGCAGCCGATTGCCGCGCATTACCCGGATGCGGCGGGGTGGCAGCAGGGTCTGGCCGCACTGGAAGCGCAGCGCGCCGAGATGCGCGCCAGCATGCGGGTGACGCTGCAGCAGGCGCATCCGGGCGCGTGGTTGCTGGCGTGTCAGCGCTGGCTGTTGCAGCGTGGCTGGCGTTTGAATGCTGCGGGGCGCGCGGCAGCCGAAGCGCAACGTTTCGTGCAGTTGTCGCCGCTGGATAAATGGGCGCGCCGGGCGCTGCAGAAGGGGCAGCGCCGCGTTGTTCGCGGCGCGCGCGTGTTCGGCAAGCTGAACACTTTACAGCGCCATCGACTGCGCATTGCCATCAAACGCCAGCGTTATGCGGCCGAGTTTTTTCAGAGCTTGTTTGCCGGGCGTAAATACGGCCGGTATCTGGCGGCGTTGCGCACTGCGCAAGACAGCCTCGGGCGAGCCCGCGATGCGCAGGTGGCGTGCGGTTTGCTGACACCGAGCCTGGTCGACGCGGGGCCGATGGCGCTATTTGCGTGCGGCTGGCTGACCGCCCAGCAGACGATGGCTATCCCGGGCGAAAGTGCCGGGCATGTGCAGGCCTTGTTGAAGGCGAAATTTGCAGACAAGGCATAGGCTGTGCGGGGCGTGAATGGCAGGGTTGTCATGTTCCGGTCTCACGTCTGTCGGACAATGCCTAGTTGGTTATTTGGAACAGTATTTTTTGAGGGCGCAGCATGGAACTGATTTTGTGGCGGCACGCCGAGGCCGAGGAGTCGAGTCCGGATATGGAGCGCAAACTGACCAGTCGGGGGCGCAAGCAGGCATCGCGCATGGCAGATTGGCTCAATCCGCGTTTGCCGCAGGATATCCGGGTGCTGGCGAGTCCCGCTGCGCGCACCCGGCAAACGGCGCAGGCGCTGGGACGCGAATATGAACTGGTGCCCGAACTGGCGCCGGGCGCAAGCGCGGCCGACCTGTTGCGCGTGGCCAATTGGCCGGACTCGGCTTACCCGTTGTTGATCGTCGGCCATCAACCGACGCTGGGGCAGGTGGCGATGCAGTTGCTGACGAATCAGGCGGGCGACCTGACGGTGAAAAAAGGCGGGATCTGGTGGTTTGTGGGCCGCGAGCGCGCAGGAGAATTGCAGGTGGTATTGCGCGCAGTGGCAGGGCCTGACTGGTTATAATCGCCATGTGACTATTCAAAATATTCCGCGTGAGGCCAAGCTGCAACATCCGGCCATGCAGACGAGGTGCCATCCGTGCCAGCCTGGCTGAGCGCGCTGCGCGATCTGATCGTGGACGCGACGCCCTTGCGCCGCTTCATACTGGCCCTGCTGGTGGTGTTGCCGCTGGTCATGTTGTCTACCGCGTACTGGTGGCTGAACCCGCCGACCTACCGCGTGCTGTATCCGCAGCTGTCCGACCGCGCGGGCGGCGAAGTCATCGCCGCACTCGAACAACTCCATATTTCCTACCGTTTGTCTGCCGTCAACGGCAATGTTGAGGTCGCGGCCGACCAGCTGCATCTGGCGCGGTATCGCCTGGCCGCGCTGGGCTTGCCCAAGTCCGATGCCGACGCCGAGGATGCAATCGATCGCGCCCCCAACTTTGGCGCATCGTCGCTGGAAGAACAGCAACGCTATCAGCACGCGCTTGAAATCGATCTGGCGCGTTCGATCCAGAAGCTGGAAACGATCGAGCTTGCGCGGGTGCATCTTGCCTTGCCTAAAGTCTCGCCGTTCTTGCGCGATGCGCCGCCTGCCACCGCTGCCGTGCTGGTGCGTTTGCGCCCGGGCGCACAACTGTCCGCCTCGCAGGTGAGCAGCATCCAGACGCTGGTGGCGGCCAGCGTGCCACGTTTGAAACGCGCCGAAGTGCAGGTGCTGGATCCGCACGGGGTGGTGTTGGGCGGTACGGCGCCCGAGCGGGTGCAGTCGCAGCAGCTGGCACTGGAACAGGATCTGGCGCGGCGCGCGCTGGCGGTGTTGACGCCGTGGCTGGGGCTGAATCGTGTCAGCGTGCAGATCACCGCCACCCTGGAAGACAGCGAAACCCGGCAAACCGTCGAGCGGGTGCGCAACACGATGGTCGGCGGTCAGGCGCGTCCGTCTGAGACAACGGTGCTCACCACGCGGGTGCCAGAAGGCCGCATTCAGCGATTGAACGTCATCGTGATTCTGGGCTTCGACGCCAGCGCGGACGAGATCAAGCGGGCCGGGCAACTGACGCGTCAGGCCTTGGGCCTGGTGGCTACACGTGGCGACAGCGTGAATGTGTATGCGTTGCCCGGAACGGCCACTGCGGCGCCAGTGGGGGCCGCGCCCAACGTGGCGGTGCGCCCCCCGGCCGCGGTTTCGATTCCGCAGGTGCGGCCGCAGCACGAGCCGTCTGCGCAGATCAATCCGGTGCAAGCATTTCCGCTGGCATGGCTGGCTGCCGGGGCAGGCGGGGTGCTGTTGCTGGGCGCAATCGGCTGGTGGCGCACGCGCCGGCCGCCGGCGCTCGAGCTTGCAATGGACGACTTTGAGGTCGAGCTCGACACCGCCCGCAACCAGTCGTTGCAGGATCCCCGCGTGACGGCCGATGTGATCAAACTGTGGATGCGCGCATGAGCCAGGCCGGCATCGAAAAATCCGCTGCCTTGCTGCTGGCCCTCGGCGAAGAGGCGACGGCAGCGGTATTCCGTTACCTGAGCCCGCTGGAGGTCAGCCGGCTGGGCGCAGCCATGCGTGAGATGGGCGTGCTGCCGCGCGAGCGGGTGCGGCTCATCCTGCGCGATTACGCGGCCGAAGCCGCCGAGCAGACCGGATTCGCCACCGATGCCGGGCGTTTTCTCGACGACAGCCTCAAGCTGGCCTGGAGCCCCGAGCGCGCGCAGGCGATGCTGCAACGGCTGGGCGCAACAGGCGGTCAGGCGCAGGACAAACTGGCCGGGCGCGAACCGGCGGAGATCGCCGGACTGCTGGAAGAACAGCAGCCGCAACTGATTGCCATTGTGCTGGCGCAGTTGCCGCGCGACGTCGCCGCGGCGGTGCTGGATGTGCTGCCGGGCACTGCGCGGGTCGAGACCTTGTTGAGCCTGGCGCACAGCGATGCGCCGCATCCCGACATGTTGGCTGAACTTAACGATTGGCTGGCCAGCCTGGATACGACTGCGCCGTCGCAGGGCGAAGCCGCCGTCGCCAGCTTGCTGGGGCAGATGAGCGAGGGCAGCGCGGCGGCCGCGCTGAGCCAGATCGACCACGACGATGCCGGGCTGGCTGCGCGCCTGCGCGTGCGCCATCTCGCGTTTGAAGATTTGGCGCGCCTGCCCGAGGCCAGCCGTAAAACGTTTTTGCGTAACGTCGGCGCGCGCGTCCTGCTGCTGGCGTTAAAGGGCAGCGATGGCCGGGTGCTGGATGCGCTCACCGCGGTGATGAGTCCGACCGCTGCGCAGCGCATGCGTGATGATCTGGACACCCTGGGCGCGGTACCGGTCACGGCGATCCAGGGCGCGCAGGAAGAAGCCAGCGCTACCCTGCGACGGCTGGCGGCCGAGGGGGCGATCCTGTTCCCGCAAGAGGAGGCTGCATGAGCGACGACAGTGTGCCAATGGAAACCACGGCATTCGAGCAGTGGGAGGTGGTGGAACTGGCCGCGTCCGCGAGCGAAGGGGCGAGCGCAGCGGACAACGGCGCCGAACTGGCCAGGCTGCGTGAGCTCGCCCGCGCAGAAGGCTACGCCGAAGGGCTGGCCGCCGGGCAGGCCAAGGCCGAGCAGGCCTGCGGGAAGCTGAAGCAGCTGGTCGAAAGCTTCGACAATGCGCTGGATAGTCTTGATTTCCACCTTGCCGACATGGTGCTGGAACTGGCGCTCGACGTGGCGCGCCAGGTGGTGGCAGGTGAACTGGCGGTGCGTCCGCAACATATTCTCGATGTGATCAACCAGGCGCTGAAACTGATGGCCGAATCGAGCCGCGAAGCCCGACTGCTGCTCAACCCGGACGATGCCGCATTGGTGCGGCCGCATCTTGATCAGGTGCTCGACAAGAACCGGCTGCGCATCGTTGAAGATATCCGCATCGTGCGCGGCGGCTGCCAGATCGAAACCCCGCAAGGCGACCTCGACGCCACCCTGGCGTCGCGCTGGCGTCAGGTAGTCCAAGTGCTGGGCTCCAACCTGAACTGGCTCGAATAATGGAACGCGTGGTTCGGTTGCGTGAATACCTGGCGGCGTGCCGGCGCGCCGTCAGCTGGGCCACGCCGATTGCCGGCAGCGGGCGCCTCACCCGCGTCTCCGGCCTGGTGATGGAAGCGGTGGGGCTGCGCATGCCGGTGGGCAGCCAGTGCCAGATCCAGATTCCGGGCGGACAGAACATCGAAGCCGAAGTGGCTGGTTTTTCCGGCGATCGCCTGTTCATCATGCCGGCCTCCGATATTTATGGCGTGATGCCGGGCGCGCGGGTGGTTCCCGACAACCCGATGGCGGTGCAGCCGCCGCGTCTGGGCGTGCGCTACATCCTGCGCCGTCGCGCGCAGGACCGGGTGCGGCAGGTGCCGGTGGGCGAGCGTTTGCTGGGACGGGTGCTCGACGGCGCCGGGCGGCCGCTCGATGGGCTCGGTCCGGTGCTGCTGGAGCGGCGGGTGCCCTTGTACAGCCGGCCGATCAATCCGCTCGAACGCGCGCCGATCCGGCAAACGCTGGACGTGGGCGTGCGTGCAATCAACGGTCTGCTGACGGTGGGGCGCGGGCAGCGGCTGGGCCTGTTCGCCGGCAGCGGCGTCGGCAAGAGCGTGCTGCTCGGCATGATGGCGCGCTACACCGAGGCCGACGTGGTGGTGGTGGGCCTGATCGGCGAGCGCGGCCGCGAGGTCAAGGAATTCATCGACACCATCCTCGGCGCGGAAGGCATGGCGCGCGCGGTGGTGGTGGCCGCGCCCGCCGACCATCCGCCGCTGATGCGCCTGAACGGCGCGGCGTATGCGATGTCGATTGCCGAATATTTTCGCGATCAGGGCAAACATGTGCTGCTCATCATGGATTCGCTCACCCGCTATGCGATGGCGCAGCGCGAGGTGGCGCTGGCGATCGGCGAGCCGCCTGCCACCAAGGGCTACCCGCCGTCGGTGTTCGCCAAGCTGCCGCAACTGGCCGAGCGCGCCGGCAATGGCCGCAACGGCAGCGGTTCGATCACTGCGTTTTTCACCGTGCTGATGGAAGGCGACGACCAGCAGGATCCGATCGCCGACGCGGCGCGCGCGATTCTCGACGGACATATCGTGCTGAGCCGGGATCTGGCCGATGCCGGGCATTACCCGGCGATCGACATCGAAGCCTCGATCAGCCGGGTGCAGCCCGATCTGCTCAACGACGAGGGGCTGGAGCGGACGCGCCGGTTCAAATATCTGTATTCGCGCTATATGCGTAGCCGTGACCTGCTGGCGGTCGGCGCCTATGTGCCGGGCGCCGATCTGGTGCTGGACGAAGGCGTGCGGCTGTATCCCCGGATGCAAGGCTATCTGATGCAGGGCATGCGCGAACGCGCGTCGATGGACACCGCCCGCGCCGGTCTCGAAGAGGTGCTCGGATGAAGCCCTTTGCCTTGGCGCGGGTGCTGCAACTGGCGGTGCGGCGCAGCGAGACGCAGGCGCGCACGGTCAAGCTGGTACATGGCATCTGGCTGCGTGCACGCGGCCGGCTGGTGCAATTGACCACCCTGCGCGACGCCCACATCGAGCAACTGGCGATGGAGCTGCGTGACGGCGTCTCAGCTGCGCAGCTGCAGGAGAAAAACCGCCTGCAATGCGCGCAGGCGGCCGAAATGCAGGCCACCCAGGCCAGCATTGATGCCGCCTACCGTGACTGGCAGGCGCAACTGGCCGCATGGATGCAGCTGGATCAGCGGGTCAAGGCGCTGCAACTGCTTGAGCAGCGCCATCTGGCACAAGCCGCCATCCTGCAACGGCGGATCGAGCAACGCCAGCATGATGAGCTGGTGGAACTGACCTTTCACCGCGAAACAGGACACCTCAGCTGATGCAGTTGCTTGCCCTCACGCCTGCTGAAATCGCTTTTCTGAGCCTGCCCGCTGTCGCGCCCGACAACGTGCATGCACGCTTCACGCACAAACTTGCGATGACGCTGACGGCCCGTCTGCGCTTGCCGGTTCAGGCACGCATTGACACCGCTCCGAGCGGGTTTGATCCCGCGCCCGCCACGCCCATCTGGCAGCCCGATGGCGCGCTTGCCACCTTGTGGCTGGCGCGCCGGCTCGGTGGTCAGCGGGTGACCGGGGCGGCTTCGTTTGTGCCGAAGAGTTTGCTGCTGACGCTGGATGCGGCGCTGGCGGAATGCTGGCTGGATACTCCTGCGACCAGCCTGCCGCCCGCGCTGGCGTGGCAGCTCAGCAGTCCGCTCACCGAGGCCACGCTTGCCGTGCGGTTGCCGCTTCAAGCCACCGACATGACGCGCTGGGCGCGCGAGGTCATCCAATATGGTCATTAAACCGGCACC
Organism: Thiobacillaceae bacterium; assembly: GCA_012274165.1. Classification (GTDB taxonomy): domain Bacteria; phylum Pseudomonadota; class Gammaproteobacteria; order Burkholderiales; family Thiobacillaceae; genus Thiobacillus. Next base: position 195 of record JAAPAA010000294.1, on the reverse strand, counting down.
GGCTCACGCGATCCGTAAACCCCCTGTGTGCCTGGCAGCAGGTGCCGGGCTGTTGCTCCCAGGCTGGGCATATGCCGCACCTGACACCGCCGGCAGCCTGTTCACCGTGCTGCTCAGCCTGGGGCTGATTCTCGGCGGCTTTGTCGCCGTGGCCTGGTTCGCCCGCCGTTATCTGCCCGGCATGGGCGCACAGGG
>JAAPAA010000293.1 GCA_012274165.1 Thiobacillaceae bacterium | reverse complement strand
TTTTCCTGCGCGAACTGATTTCCAACGCCTCCGACGCCGCCGACAAGCTGCGCTTCGAGGCGCTGTCCGACCCCGCCCTGTTCGAGAACGACTCCGAGCTGAAAATCCGCGTCGCCTTCGACCGCGCCGCGCGCACGCTGACCATCAGCGACAACGGCATCGGCATGAGCCGTCTGGAAGTCATCGATCACATCGGCACCATCGCCAAGTCCGGCACCCACGAGTTCTTCTCACAGCTGTCCGGCGACCAGAAGAAAGACGCCGCGCTGATCGGCAAATTCGGCGTCGGCTTTTATTCCGCCTTCATCGTCGCCGACCGCGTCACCCTCACCACCCGCCGCGCCGGCCTCACGTCTGAGCACGGCGTGCGCTGGGAATCCGAAGGCGCCGGCGACTACACGCTGGAAACCGTCGACAAGCCCGCGCGCGGCACCGAAATCGTGCTGCACCTGCGTGAAAATGAAGACGAGTTCCTGTCGGACTGGAAGATCAAGTCGGTGATCCGCACCTATTCCGACCACATCACCCTGCCCATCCTGATGAAGCAGTCCGAATGGAAAGACGGCGTCGAAACGCCGACCGACGAGGACGAAACCGTCAACCGCGCCTCGGCCTTGTGGGCGCGCGCCAAGAAAGACATTTCAGAAGACGAATACAACGAGTTCTACAAGCACGTCGCGCATGATTCCGAAGCGCCGCTGGCGTGGTCGCACAACCGGGTGGAAGGCAAGCAGGAATACATCTCGCTGCTGTATCTGCCGGCGCGCGCACCGTTCGACCACTACGACCGCGACCACCGCCACGGCATCAAGCTCTACGTGCGCCGCGTCTTCATCATGGACGACGCCGAACAGCTGATGCCGCAATACCTGCGCTTCGTGCGCGGCGTGATCGACTCGGCCGACCTGCCGCTCAACGTCTCGCGCGAGATACTGCAGCACAGCCGCGACATCGACGCCATCAAGGGCGGCTCGGTGAAAAAAGTGCTGGGCCTGCTGGAAGACCTGGCCGAAAACCAGCCGGAGAAATACGCCGAATTCTGGAAAGCCTTCGGCAAGGTGCTGAAGGAAGGCCCAGGGGAGGACTACGCCAACAAGGACCGCATCGCCGGCCTGCTGCGCTTTGCCTCCACCCACACCGACAGCGACGCGCAGATCGTCTCGCTGAAGGATTACATCGGCCGCATGAAGGAAGGCCAGAGCGCGATCTACTACATCACCGCCGACAGCTTCGCCGCCGCCCAGCACAGCCCGCACCTCGAAATCTTCCGCAAGAAAGGCATCGAAGTCCTGCTGCTGTCCGACCGCGTCGACGAATGGCTCTCCGGCAACCTCAGCGAATTTGACACCAAGCCGCTCAAGTCCGTCGCCAAAGGCGGCCTCGACCTCGGCGAATTGGAAGACGAAGCCGAGAAGACCGCACAGAAGGAAGCCGAAGACGCCATGAAGCCGCTGGTCGAGCGCGTGAAAACAGCCCTCGGCGAGCGCGTCAAAGAAGTGCGCGTCACCCACCGCCTCACCGACTCGCCCGCCTGCCTCGTCACCGGCGAAGCCGACATGAGTGCCAACCTCGAACGCCTGCTCAAGGCCGCCGGCCAGGCTGCGCCCACCGTGAAGCCCACGCTGGAAATCAATCCATCACATGCGTTGGTCACGCGGCTCAACAGCGAGTCCGACGAAGCCCGCTTCGCCGACTGGGCCAACCTGCTGTTCGAGCAGGCGCTGCTGGCAGAAGGCGGCCAGCTCGACGATCCGGCGAGTTTTGTACGGCGGTTGAATGGGTTGCTGGCGATGTTGCCGAATTGATTGAATGGCCGCCCGTTTCGAAACACGGGCGGCCTTAAGCTGTTGTGATTCCCTGCGCGACTGAGCAATCAGTCGCGCTTTTTTACGCCTGTCCGGAAAATCTGTTGCAGATGAGTATCCAACGGGATACATTGAGCCATGGTCAAATTTTCCACCTTCGACGCCGCCGACTACCTCGACAACGAGGAAACCATCGCGGAATACATCACCGCCGCGCTGGAAGACCCCAATCCCGATGTCTTCCTGACTGCCGTGCGCGACGTCGCCCGTGCCCGTGGCATGGCCCAACTCGCCAAGGATGCCGGGCTCGGACGCGAAAGCCTGTACAAGGCACTGACACCCGGCGCCAAGCCACGTTATGACACCATGCTCAAGCTGCTGCATGCGCTGGGCGTCAAGCTCTCGGCTTCGCCGGTTCACCAATGATGCAGACCATGAGATTCAAAATGGCTGATCTGAAATTCCAACCCGTGCGCCACGACCACAAGGCGTTCCTTGGAAAGGCATCCTCGCGACGCGGTTTTAACGAAGCCTACGAAGCGCTCGATATCGCATACGCCATCGCGCACGAAATGCTTGCTGCCCGCACCCGCGCCGGACTCACCCGCCGCAGCCGCCACGCATAACGACCGTGCCCGGTATTAGAATAAATTTCATTTCAGCTGATTACCAAGGAGCCGCCATGCAAACGGTCAAACAAATCGTTCATGACATTGCCGATCACCTGCCGGACCAGGCAAACTTCGACGATGTCATGTATGCCCTCTACGTGCGCCAGAAACTGGAGCGCTCGCTGAAGGCAGCCGAAGAAGGAAAAATCACCTCGCAGGCAGAAATGGAAAAACGTTACCTGCACCATGAAGGTTGAATGGTCGGAGTTGCGCTCAGGACGACCTGAATGATCTTGTGCGCTACATCAGCAGGGATTCAGCATTTTATGCCCGGCGTTTGCCGAAAGAATTGTCCTGTCCACACGACGGCTACAGCACTTTCCGGAAAGCGGCCGCATGATTCCCGAGGTGGAAGACAAAACCTTGAGAGAAATCATTGTTCAGGGCTTAATTCGAGCCTGGTCCCCTTGAATCCCCAAGCTGTCTTATGGAATGCATGTCTGAACAGAACTCTGCAAGTATTTGGATTACTGACAAATGCGACGCGCCTACAGATCAACCAGCAATGCTTCAGGCCTGTCTTCAACGACTAGATTGGGCGCACGGCCATATTAATGCGATTGAACGCAAGCTCTGGTACGACACCGACAGAGGAGTTTGGTCGGCCAACCAAGCCAAAGCTCGAATTGCTGAGATATTGCTTTGGTTGCGTGATGGCCTTAACGAAATTTCATCCGAGCGATATATCCACAAAAGCAAACTACCTGAATTAGTGAATGTACTTGAGGGGATTATCCCGTCTTCCTCCCCACTGCTAGACGTCAAAGAATCAGAAGCCGCGATCCTGACAGAGCCTTTTCCAATACTTCGTGGCACCCTCAATCATGAAGAGCGACAAGCCTTGAATTTAGGCATTGCTCTGCAAGATCGCTACATCAACGCACTTCGAGGTCTCTTGGAAGTAGCAGAGGACGCTGTTGCCAAACGTTTTTTGGCATTGCAAGCTGGGGATTGGCTACGACTTCTTGATGGAAACTCTGCTGTCGTATGTTCGGTTCATGGGCTGTCCGTTCGAGTTTTTATTCCCGCATGGGCCACCGGAGACCTTCTACAAGCAATGCAACTCTACTGGCTTGTGCGTGCTCGTCTGGTCCCAATCGCTCCCCAAAATCTTCCTGTCCTGGAGCCAGCGCATTACTGGTTGTCCTTATCACATAATCTACTTCAGTCTGCGCGACATCACCTGCATGACTCGGACGACCTAAAGGTGGTACGTGACGTACTCACACAAGCCCTAGACGCCGCTGCAAAGTCTTGGTGGCTTGCCAATGCACCGGGTGAACGTCAAGTTACGTGGGGGCATAGCCAACTACGAAATGTTCATTTGTTACATGGGAAAGCACCACACGCCGTTACTGAAACTCTCTGCAGCGCGGCAAACAGCATTGAACACTTAAGTAGATCGGAGTCATATGAACGTATCGGCGAACTCAATGGAAGCTGGGCACTTCAACTAGCTGTCATGATCGAGGCATTGGGACGTGTGCTAAAGAATCTAGAGTCCGACCTCTCTTTGAGTCCTTCATCGCTTGCATGGCAAAAAGGACGCCGGCTTGCTTAACCATGCCCAGCGTAATTTCCCTACATGGTGATCGATAGGGGCTGCGTGCAGCCAGAAGTAAATGGAAACATACATTGAGATATCAATCGTCTCTCGCTACGAAGATCACGATGATTTCATGGATGCTTTACGGGAGTTCGCTACCCGCGTTGACGGCTGGGAGTATTTGGGCACGCAGTCAAAAGAATACGCCTCTGTTACTGGCGAGCCATCGTGTGCGATCTTGCGCTTAGGAAACGCGCATAGCCCAGCAATAGCAATAACCAATAAATCGGGCAACACCTTCTACGTTGCAAACATCGTCCCAAAAGAAAGTGGACGAATATCCATGCATGAGTACAACCAAGTAGCGGGTGATTTTGCGCATGATCTTAGAAAATACGCAAAGAGTGTGGGCCTTGATCTAGAAATCAGAGCCACGAGCGAATCAATAGGATTGAATGGAATAATTACAGGAACAAAATGTAGGGGATTGTTTGAGCACTACTTGAATCTTTATCCAGCGAGTTACCACCCTCTGGATATTAAAAGGTTGGATATATTTATTTGTTGCCTATCAAGGCACGCGAAAAATCGCGTTGACTTAGCGCTATTGAAGGGCTGGCTTCTTCAAGAGAAAGGATGGTCTGACAAAGATGCTTCCTGGTGTGTAGATCGTATAGACACAGGTATCGCCATTCTCGATGTGAACAGAAAATACTAGCCTGTAACGATAGATTACAGTTTTCGCACCACGCCCCCCCCTTAGCTCGCACCTTAGGCTGTCAGCACAATTGTCAATGAGCGGAATCAAAGGGGCCAGGGTGAATTGGCCCTATTTACTTCGATCGGCGGGGGGCTTTGCGCTCAAGGACCTCAATCCCGCTGCGATTGCCTCGAGTTCGGAACCTGCACCGCTCCTTTTCATCGCCTGGTCGAGCAAGTCACGGAGGCCGACGAGTGCATCCGGCAGCCGCGTCACGCGCCAGGTCAAGGTGTAGTCCGAATCGCTGGTGCAGATCTGGCCGGGGCAGGAATCGAGCGTAATGGATTCGATCTGTTGGTCGCCCACGTTGGGCAATGCGGCCTCGAGCGCTTGTGTCGAATAGTCAACCCGGGCGCTGCCGATAAAGTCGTCCCCATTGCCGTCGTTCGCGCAGTGGGGGCCGCCATGTCGACCCGGCTGGGGCGTGCCCGGACCGCAAAACCCCGCGGGAAACCCGAACGGGTCCTTCTCCCAGAACGCCACATCAAAACCCAACGGCGCGGGCTCGCCGACGTCTTCGCATACGGACGACTCGCCCAGCACGGCGTAACCGGGACGTACCGCGACGATGCAACTCTTGGCCGGGTCGAAGGTGTGGGTGTCGCCCGAATCGATGTCACCGATCGTATTGGAGACAGTCCAGCCTTTGGCATCGCGCGTCTCGATCATCACTTCGTCGCTGCCCAACCAGTCAATGCCGGTTTCGTCGCGCGCCTTGAAGCGGAGCGCCTCGATTTTGTAGCGGCGTTCGACCCATTTAATCGTATCCCAGTTGACGGCGACCGATGCTCTGGCGATAGCCGGGTTGTGCGCGTCGTCAACCTGCGGCGGTGCCGCGAAGGCAACTGGACCGAACCAAAAACCTGCCAGCAAACCAAACCCAATCGTCATGAAATGCCTGCGTGAGGTCATCAGATTCTCCTCGGTAGGACAGCAAAAGCACATCTGCATATAACGCATAAGCAGCGATCCGTCGTGCGCCGCGTCTTGGGCAGGGCCAGGTTGAGCGCTTTTCAATATAAGCGAAAATATGCACGGGGTCAGTTCAGGCTCGAATATTTGTCATCACGCAGCATCGAGCACGCGCGCAAACGGGAAATCAAAAAAATCAAAGGGGCCAGGGTCGAATTGATTGTCGCCACGACAATCATTCGACCCTGGCCCCTTCAGTTTCCAGCCTCTTTGGTACTCAGAAACCGACCGTGTAATTGAGATAACCGGTTGTCGATCCAGTGCTCTGGAACGGCTGTTGCTGATAATAGACATCGGCCTTCACCACCTGCGTCCGGGATATCGCATAGTCGACCCCAACTGCTGCAACGGGGCGGGTTTCATCGAGGGTATTGCTGAAGCTTTCCGCCGTGAGCCCGGTGACGCCTGTGGCCGAGTAGGTATCGACATCGCGATTCAGGTCGTGCTCGATACCCAGGCTCACTTTCAAGGTGGTTTTGGGCGTGAGCGGTTGATCCAGTTTCACGCCAAGCAAGGCAGTGGTGGAACGGTCCGTCAGCGGCGCAAAGGTCAGGGGCGTCGTCACACCGGTTTCGGTATAGCCATCCTGCTCGACCTTGGTATACCGCAACGCCAGATACGGGCGGATCAGTGTTTGCTCGTTGTACGTGAGCGCGTAGCTCACTACGCCGACGTAGCTTTTCATGGTCAGGTCGGTCGATCCCATGCCCGCTTCGGATGTGCCGACAACTTCCCGGGTGATGTCGACTTCATTGGTCTGATAAGCATTCGCCAGCTTGACCTGCCAGCCCTGCTCATCGGCGTTCTGGTTCCACACGCCGAACACGCCCAGCAGGGGAATCTTGTTGTGCATCTTGATGCCCATGGGCATGTCGTAATTCAAGCCCTGATCAAGAAAGCCCCCGATGCGAAGAGTCGGCGAGACCTTGTAGCCGGCCACCACCACCGCGCTCGTCGTTTGCGCATCGGGACTGTTGACGTTGGTATACCGTACACCGCCCGAAACACACCATCCGTTCTCGCCGAACACATCGCAATCATAGGTATTCATGTTGGCGAAATTCGTCGCGATGATTGCGCTGTCGAATACGCTGCGCAAGCGTTGTCCCGTCAGCTGTAGCGATGCCTGGGTGTCGATGGCCGATGGGCCCGCCGAGAACAGCAGATAGCTGCCGATCAGATAAGGGGCGTCCTGGACGAAATAGGAAATACTGCCGTCGGCATTGATTCGCTGAGTATCCCCAACGGCATAGGCCGTCAGCGTCCCGTTCAAATAGCTCAGGGAAAGCGCCGGCGCGAACCAGCCATTCGGGCCAATCAAGTTGAAGTAATTGTCCGACACCAGGGTCGCGCCGCTCAGCGCATCACGAAGGGTGATGGTCGACGCCCCCCCGAAGCCGGCAATCGCGTTGATGGCATTGCCCGCGGCGGGGATGCCCACGATGTTGCGAGAGGTGCCATGCCCAAGATTCTGCTCGTCAGAGGCAAGGGTGAAGCCCCGGCCATCCCCAAACGTGAATGTCGTGGTGCCCGCCCCGGTCGGGAAATAGAAGGTGTTGGCCGAAGGCTGGGAAAACCCCGCATCAGGCGAGGAAACCGTGATGCCCGCAACGGTGTAACTCACCGCGTGCGCCGAACCGGCCAGGCCCAGAGCGGCCGCCATGCATGCGAGCGTGAGTGCCCTTGCTGTGGTTCGTGCCTTTTTTTTGGATTGAATAGTCATGACTGATGGCGCTTTCCTGGTTTGTTTAGTTGTTTGCGCGGTCTGGCTACGCTGTTGGTTCTTGCCCGTCTCGCCGCCCGAACGTGCATGCAAGGCGTGCGCGATGGCTATCAAACAGCAGCGGCGGTGACTAGCATTACGACTGAAGGGGGCCGACCTGAAGGGGCTGCATCGGAAATAAAAAGAGCATTGCCCCATTCCCTGCGCTAGCCTGTCAGTACGATAATCGACGCGTTCCGATGTAAACGCCCGCAGCATGACAACACTTTTCTCCCTGATCGAATCCCCCTTCCCCCCCGACTTCAGTGCCCTGTACCAGAGGCTGGGCATCGTGGCGGAACGCTTCGACACGGCCCGCAATCTTCACCGGGCGTTGCAGAAGCAGCCGCCCGATTTCTTCGTCGGGGAATTCGTCTACGGCTGGGGCAACAACTACGCCGGCGCAAACGTCTCAAACCTGGACGTCACGATCCGGACCCTGCAACGCTTTGCGCCGCAGGCGAAGGTGATCGTGTTCATGCAAGCCCGCGAAGAACCCCATATCGGCAAGCTGCTGGAACTGTTTCCCATCCATGCCGTGTTGCAATACCCGGTGAGCGAGCAGGCGATGCAGGCAGCACTACAAACCTCGGTGTAGATCCGTTAGCAGGACACGAATCGATGAGGATCACGCCCTTCCAGGCGCGTGCCTGCTCCCTCGGTTCCGGCCCCTGTTTTTTTTATGCTGTTTCACCTGACCCAAGATTTACGATGACGCCGAACATCACCATTGTTAGAGCAACCGCCAATGATTCGCATGAAGTCGCCGAGATGGCTGGCGAGTTGCTGAGAGAGATCATGGATGCAATTGGTGTTCAGGCATTCAATTTCGATCTCGATGAAACAACAGACCGGCTCATGGACTTTCTCAACCGGGAAAAGTATTTCGTATTCGTTGCTCGCGACGAACAACACAGTGCGGTCGGGTTCATTGCGATGGTTGAAAGCCATGCCCTTTACGCCGAAGGCGCCTTCGGAACCATACCCGAGCTGTACGTGCGTCCTGGATTCCGCTCAAGGAATGTGGGGTTCGATCTCGTGGCCCAGGCAAAGTCTTTTGGCAAATCGCGTGGCTGGACGCGACTGGAAGTGACAACCCCACCGCTTCCCCAGTTTGACAAGACCTTGGCATTTTATGAACGCGAAGGTTTCGCCATTACCGGCGGGCGCAAGCTGAAAGTTGCGCTATGAGCGTCACGCCCTTCCAGGCGCTCGCCTGCCCACTGGACGGCCTGCCCTTGCATTGCAACGGCTCCACCTGGACCTGCGCGTCCGGCCACAGTTTCGACATCGCCAGTCAGGGCTATACGCATTTATTACCGGTGCAAAACAAACGCTCGCGCGATCCGGGTGACAGCAAGGAGATGATCGCGGCGCGGCATCGGTTTCTCACGGCCGGCTTTTACCAACCGATTGCCGCTGCGGTGAGCCGGACGGTGCTGGCCGACTTGCCTGCTGACGCAAGCATCAGTTGTCTCGATGCCGGCTGTGGCGAGGGTTACTACCTGCGCCAACTGGCCGCAGCGGTGGGCGATCGTCAAAGCGTGGCGCTGCTGGGGCTGGATATTTCCAAATGGGCCGTGTTGTCGGCCGCTAAACAGGACAGGCGGCCCAACTGGGTGGTGGGCAGCAACGCCAACCTGCCGGTGCTGCCGGGCACGCTGGATCGCGTGCTGTGCATGTTCGGCTTCCCGGTGTATGCGGAGTTTGCGCGGGTGCTCAAGCCGGGCGGCCAGCTGTTGCAGGTCGATGCCGGGCCGGATCATCTGCGCGAACTGCGCGAAATCATCTACCCCAGCCTGAAGCCAGAACGCACGGCCGGGATGCCAACACCGGAAGGCTTCAGCCGCCTGCCTACGGAAACGGTTCGTTTTCCAATCGAGCTGACCAGCGCCGAACAGATTGCCGATCTGCTGGCGATGACGCCGCATCTCTACCGCGCCAAGGCCGAGGCCCGCGCAGCGGCCGCTGCGTTGACGGCCCTGTCGCTCAGCGTGGATGTGCGGCTGACGCGTTTTGAACGCGCCGTGCGCTAGCGGATGATTCCCGCAACTACAATCAATTGGGGCCAGACTAAACTGACCCCTTTGATCCAGGCTACGCTCTGGTAGTGTTATACGTGATGGAAGCAATGGAATGGGCGAAAGGCGTTGCCGCCCCTAACCAAGCGCTTGCTTGATTCAAAGGCTGGCGCGCACCCTCGGAGGAGGAGAGTTTCATGAACTTCATTACGACCCATACCGAGCAAGATCCCTGGCGTTCGGACTATGCTCCTGCTCTGGCTTCGCCGACGACGCGCATCAACCGACGGCGGCGCCTTGTTTTCCTGGTCGTCTTTGCGCTGGCGTGCGTGCTCAGTTTGAGCTTTACCTTCCTGCGCCCGGCAGAATACCGAGCCGAGGCGCGGGTGCAGATCACGCCGGCAGCGGCTGCGCCGCCCAGCGTGTTCATGGCGTCCGGCCAGGCGCCCGTCACGGCAGCGGCGAGTCAGACATCCGAAAGCGCCAGGCCGTTTCTGACTGAAGTGCAGGTGCTGACCAGCCGTCCAGTCCTGCAGCAAGCCATCGAACGGCTGCGGCCAAGCTATGACCTGTCCTCGCTCGGAGACGATCCGGTGGGCGGGCTGCAGGCCGCGTTGCTCATCACGCCCATCGCCGACACCCGTGTGGTGCAACTGGCCGCCACCGGCGGGCATGCGCAGCTGCTCGCCCCCTTGTTGAACACCGTCATCGGCGTTTTCCAGGAGCATCTGGAGGCGGCTTACCGCAACGCCACCGGGCTGGCCCTGGCCGCGGCCAGCGATGAGGCCGCCAAGCTGGCGGCAGACGTGGCCGCCAAGCAAAGGGAAGTGGAATTGTTTCGCATCCAGTACAACATCGTTTCCCCGGAGCGCGAGGAGAATCAAGTCCTGGCACGGACAACCGGGCTGTCCACCTCGCTTAACAAGGCCAACGAGAACGTGGATATCGCCGAAGGCAAGCTGCGCTCCTTGCGCGACGCGGCGTCCGCGGGCAAGGGGGTGGTCCGCTCGAAGGACGATCCGACTCTGGCTGACCTGGAGAAGCGCGCCTCGCAACTGCGCGAGGATCTGGCCGAGCAGGGACGCAGCTTCACCGCCGGCTTCATGTCCCTGGATCCGTTGATCCGGGCCAAGCGCACGCAGCTGGACAACCTGGAGCAGCAGATCAAAACCCAGCGGGTGACCGGCCAGCGGGCGGCGTTGGCTGAGGCGGAGGCCGAAGTGGCAAGCGCGCGCGAAACCGTCAACCGGATCCGCCGCCAGAGCGCCGAAGATCGCAGCACGGTGCAGCAATTCACCGCTCATTTCAGCGCGTTTAAGGCTTTGCAGGACGACCTGAACGGGATGCAGACCTTGTACCGGGCGGCTGTTCAGCGCCAGCTCAGGCTGGAGGCCAGCGAGCTGGACCGTAAACCTGCGGTCCAGGTGGTCGAAGCCGCGACCACGCCGCTACAAGCGTGGCGTCCGCTCTATGCCCGCGATGCCGCCATCAGCGTGGCGGGTTCCCTCTTGCTCGGCCTGCTGGCGATGTGGTTCGTCGAGCTGTTCAATCGCCCCGAGCCGCAGCCGGCTTTTATTCTGGCCCAGTCGCTTGCACCCGCCGGCCGACTGCACGAAGCGGCCGACGCATTGACCCTGGGAAGGCCAGCGAATCGGGCTCTGCCAACGGCAGGCGCGGCTTTGCTCGGCTCACAGCCGGCGCTTCCGCGCGAACTCGGCCAGGATGAAGTGAACGCCCTCCTGCGCGCAGGCAGCGAAACTGCCCGCGTGGCGATGTTGCTGCTGCTGAGCGGCATCAGCGCGGAGGAAGCGCTGGCCGTGAAATCGGACGATGTGGACCTGCCGCGGCGGGTGATCCGCATTGGCGGCGAGTTGGCCCGGGAAGCCGCGATGTGCGAAACGCTGGCGGAGCTGATCATCGGGCGCGCGAAACAACCGGGACAGCAACTCCTCGCCGATGCGCAGGACCGCGACATCGGTCTGCCGGATCTCAGCGCCGAACTGCTCTGTGCCGCCCACGACGCGGGGATCGAACACCCTGCGGAGGTGAGCCCCGCGGCGCTGCGGCATACTTATGTTGCCTTTCTCGTCCGCCAGGGCATCCGCTTTGCCGATCTCACGCAGGTCGTCGGGCGCCTGCCAGCCGAGACCCTATCCGACTACAGCACGCTTTCCCCCGCCGGCGCCCGCATCTCCCTGGAGGCGGTCGAACGGGTGCTGCCGGCTCTGCGCGCACCGGCATGACAGACTGGGGACGGCCGCCTGGTGGCCGTTTTTGCGGGTTCGACGATGCGCTAATGGTGGCATCCCATGCTGGTATGGTCGCAATACGACCTGAAACGTTGAAGGAAATGAACAATGAACTGGAAGAACTCTGTAAGCCGCTACGGCTCGCTTTCCATTGGTGTCCACTGGTTGATGGTGCTGCTATTCGTCGCTGTGTACGGAACCATGGAATTGCATGAACTGTTCGAAAAGGGCAGTGACACCCGCGAGGCGATGAAGACCTGGCACTTCATGCTCGGGCTGCTGGTGTTCGTGCTGGTCTGGCTGCGGCTGGCAGCCCGCCTGTCCGGCCCCGCGCCGGCCATCCAGCCGGAACTGCCGAATCTGCAACAACTGTCTTCCAGGCTGTTGCATCTGGCGCTGTATGCGCTGATGATCGGCATGCCGTTGATCGGCTGGCTGATTCTCAGTGCCGCCGGAAAACCGATCCCGTTCTTCGGCCTGGAATTGCCCGCGCTGATCAGCGAAAACAAGGACCTCGCAGAGCAGCTCGAAGAACTGCATGAAGTAATCGGGACAACAGGCTATTTCCTCATCGGCCTGCATACCGTGGCCGCCTTGTATCACCACTACATCACGCGTGACAACACACTGACGCGCATGCTCCCCGAGCGGAAATAAACCCGCTCATCGCGGGGTGTGCTGGATGCCGCACTGAGCTCATGCATGACAAGTGCTTCCCGCCCATCGCCGACCCGCACGCGCTGGTGC
>JAAPAA010000292.1 GCA_012274165.1 Thiobacillaceae bacterium | reverse complement strand
TTCTTCAGCAGGTCGCTCAGCGTTTCGCCGTCAGAACAGCACATGGCGATCCCTACCGACGCCCCGATCTGTGCGGTGCCCCCCGCGGCAAGCGGGATGGGCTGACTCAAGCTGTCCACCACGCGGCCTGCGACCTCGCGCGCCGCAGCCGCATCGTCGACCTGGGCCAGCACGATGACGAACTCGTCGCCGCCGAAACGGGCGATCACGTCCGACTCGCGCAGCAACTGCTTCATCCTTTCTGCCGACACCACGATCACCGCGTCGCCAGCGGCATGGCCAAAGCGGTCGTTGACCGCCTTGAAGTCGTCCAGATCGATGGCCAGCACCGCCATCTGTTTCCCCGATCGCTTGGCGCCGGCGATCAGATGCTTTTCGTTTTCGTGCATGAAGCGGCGGTTGGCCAGACCGGTCAGCGGGTCGCGCAGGCTGAGTTGCCTGATCGTCTGCTCGGCATGGATGCCCGCCGCGATCAGGCGGATGGTTTCCCGGTACAGGCCGAGCAGCGCCAGTCCCATCCACAGACCGGCCATGCCCAGCAGCGCCAGCGACAGGTTCTGGCCGTGAACCCGCGCCTTTTCGCGCGCTTCCAGCTGACTCAACTCTTCGCGTCCGGTCTCGATCAAAATGCGGTGGATCTGTTCGATGGCGGACTTGTCGAATCCCCCCAATTCTGGCTGCTTGGCATAGATCCGCGTCCGTGCGCGTTGCTGCAGCGCGTCGAATCCCGTCTCCAATGCCGATTGCAGGGCCGGCAGCGGCGCCAGGCGAGCAGCCTGGGCGTCGTCAGCGCCGATCAGGACGATCAGTTGCCCGGCACTGGGACACGTCGATTGGCGGCAGATCAGGCGGGGGTCGAGATCGTCGGGATCCTGCGACTCGGCGTACTTGCGCACCGCAGTGTCCAGGTTGAGCAGGTAAGTGCGCAGCGCGTCGAGGTAGGCGATGACCTGCCGCGTGTGGTCGACCGAGCGAACCGCCTCTGCCGAGCGCTGGTGCTGAAAGTAAATCAGGGCGAACAGCACCGTGATGATGAGCGCGAAAATCAGCGCGCCCTTGTGGAGCACCCGCCTGAAGCCGGCAAAAACGGATCGATCGTTTTCGGTTTGCATCTGTAGTGTGTTCAAGTGAGCCGCCACGACGAACGCCTGGTCAGCTTGCCCAGAGTTCGTCCAGGTTCTTGATCCCCCACTTCGCCGCGTCCTCGCGGCCGACGATTTTTTCCGATACCCCGGGACGTGAAAGGTCGATCAGCTCCGGCACGATACAGGTCTGCGCCTTGGTCGAGAAAAACACCTTGACGCGCGGCGCCAGCAGCGACTTTTCCGACTGCTCGACCACCACTGCCAGGCGGCCGGAGCCGAGCAGCACCAGCGAACCGACCGGGTAGATGCCGATACTCTTGATGAAGGCCTGAAACACGCGTTCATCGTAGTGACTCTTGCTCCACTCGGTCATTTTGCGGATGGATTCCGCCGGATCCCAGCCCGCCTTGTAGGGGCGGTTGGAGGTGATGGCGTCGTAGACATCGCACACCGCGCCCATTTTGGCGAACAGGCTGATGGCGTCGCCCTTGAGCCGGTCGGGATAGCCGCTGCCGTCGACTTTTTCGTGGTGGTGCAGGCAGACGTCGAGCACGATGGCGCTGGCGGTCTTGCCCTTGACCAGCAGGCGGTGACCTTCGACCGGATGAGTCTTGATGATGTTGAACTCGTCGTCGGTCAGCTTGCCCGGCTTGTTGAGCACCTTGATCGGCATCATGGCTTTGCCCAGGTCGTGCATCAGGCCCGCCATGCCCGCCTCGCGTACCTCTTTTTCGTCCAGTTCCAATTGCCGCGCCAGCGACACCATCAGCCCGCAGACCGCGACGGAATGCATGTAGGTGTAGTCGTCGGCTGTCTTGAGCCGCGCCAGGCTGATCAGCGCGCCCGGGTTGCGCAGCACCGACAGGGATATTTCCTCGACCAGCTCGCCAGCTGCTTCGGCGCTGACGGCGTTGCCCATGCGCACTTCCTGGAACATGGAGACAACCGCCTGCCTGGCCTTGGTGCAGATCATGGCAGCGCGCTGGAGTTCTTCGCTCATCGACGCCGGCTTGGTCATCTTGACGCGTTGCGCCACCTCCGCCTCCATCAGCACGTCGGTGACTGACAGGTCGGCTTCGACCGGGGTCTCGCCCGGCATGTCCAGGCCCTTGCCGACATCGATCCACACCTCGGTGATGCCGCTCTCGAGAATGCGCCGGATGTCTGCGGGATCCGTCAGGGTGAACTTGCTGCGCCAGAATGGATGCTCCATCCACGAGCCGCACAGCTCATCCAGATGCATGCCGATTTGCAGATCCTTGGCTTTTATTTTCTTGCGCACAGTGTCGTATTGAGGCGGTGGATTCAAGCGGGTTTATTGATGGGGAATTATACGGCCTCATAAAGCCGGACTATTTATCCGTACGCGTGGCGCCACTTTGATTGATCGCCATTTCGGAATCGCGGTTTTCAATTTACACCCGCTTCAGATGCCTATCAGCTGGATACTCCAGAAAGCGAGGAAGCCCCCAAACAGCACCAGCGTCGAGATCGGCTTTTCCTCGACCTCGTGAGCCTCCATCAGCAACTCTTCCGTAACGAGATACAGCAGGGCTGCGGCACTGAAGGCCAGTGTGCCGCCAATGACGGCATGCGAGGCGCCGCTTAGCAGGAAGTTGCCGATCAACGAGGACGTCAGCACGACCGCGCCCAGTGCCCCCGAAACGGCCACGATGCGCCAGCCTTTTATCGTCTCGGAGGTAAGCGCAAGACCGAGAAACAGGAGTTCGACGGACAGGCCGATGGCGAGGATCGGGCCGGTCTCTCCCCCTGCCGCAAACCCTGCGCCGATGATGAATCCGTCCACTGCAATGTCGATGAAGGTGGCCGCGAAGAGTCCTTGCGCCGCGCTGCCGGCTTTGCCCGACAAAGCGTGTTGGTGCTCCATCCGCATCGTCCACAGCTTGAGCGCGTACATGAACAGGCTGCCAAGCGCGAAGCTGCCGGCCAGCACCAGGCCCGGCGCATGCTCCCTTGATATTTCCGGAAGCAGTTCAACGGCGAGCGCCGCAAGCACCACGCCGGCCGCGAAGTGCTGAATCAGGCTGCGTGCATTTCTGCTGGGGTGCCAGAACACAGCCAGAATCCCGCCCGCGAGCGCCACCAGCGCAGGGATGCTCATGAACATTAAATTTTGAGGGTCCATACTGATTCGCCGAATAGATTGGGGGACACGAGGTCACGTTTATTCGCCTGTTTAGCATGAACAAACGGGGTCTGCACCGTTTTGCTGAATAGTTTTGCCGGGTAGGTGTTCGTCACCCGGGGCCAGCATGGCCGACAGCATTTGCCTAATCAATAAAAAACCCGCCATAAAAATGGCGGGTAGATTGGGGGCGTGTTTGACTGCGGTTGGCTGATGGGTGGTCCCATTCATTCCACACTGGGCGACTGCCCGCTACGGCGATCCATGCCGTCGTAGCGAATGGGCATGTCCCAATGACGACTCAGCGTGGGGCGATCACACCCCGTTCATCGGACAGCATGATTTCCACCCGACGGTTGAGTTGACGGCCGGACGCCGTGTCGTTGCCGGCAACGGCATACGCTTCGCCATAGCCTTTGGTGCTGACGCGCTCACGATCGACACCCATGCCGATCAGGGCCATGCTGACGGCTTGAGCGCGCTGTTCGGACAGCACCTGGTTGCTGCTGTCGCTACCCACGCTGTCGGTGAAGCCTTCAATCAGCACCGTGCGCTGCGGATAGCGCTTGAGAAACTCGGCGAGCTTTTGCACATTGCGTTCGCCGCCGGATTTAAGCTGGGCCCGGTTGGTGTCGAACAGCACATCCCCCAACGTGATCACCATGCCGCGCGGCGTTTTCTTGGCATTCAATTCGTCCATCTGTGCCTGCATGGCTGCCAGGCTGGCCTGATCCTGCGCAGCGCCGGCTTGTGCCTGCGCCGCGCTGGCTTGCGCTGCGGCTGCCTGCTGACGGGCCAGATTGGCTTCGGCGGTTTTCTGCTCGGCAGTCAGTTCGGCCATCGCCGCTTGCTGATGGGCTTGATCGGCTTCGTTGGTGCGCGCCTGCAGTTGCAGCTTGCTACGTTCTGCAGTGGCGTTGCTTATCGCCAGTTCGGCACTTTTGCGTTGCGCGGTTTCCTGTGTGAGGGCGATTTTCTGCTTGGCCACGTAAGCCAGGCTATCTACCACCTTGGCATCTTCACGCGAAGTCTGGGCGGCATTGGCACGGTCGAGCGCTTCACCCGCATCCTTGAGCTGCAGGGGCGCGAGCGTGACGATTTGCGGGTTGGCCTGTGCCTTGCTGTAGTCCACGCGGGCACTATCCAGCGTCGTGCTTTGGGGCATCGTGCTGCAGCCGGACATGACGGCTATACCGGCCAGGCTCAGGGCGAACAAATGATTTTTTTTCATGGTGTGTGCTTTCAGGATTATGGGGTTTGACGGTTGATTTCTTCGCGCAGCACACGGCTTGCATCCTGCGTGTCCTTGGCGGCTTTTTGCGCTTGAGCGGATTCGCTCTTGGCCTCAGCCAGGCGGGCATCCGCCAGGGATTCGTCCGCGAGCTGGCTGGCTAGCTCGTAGTTCTTTTCCTCCATCGCCTGTTCGGCACGCGCCAGCTTGTCCTTGGCGGACTGCAACTCGACGGGAGCAAACTGGGTGGTGCCAGCGTTGCTGGCATGCGCAACAGCCGCTTTCGTAACGGCCATCTGCTCTGTCGGCGGCGTACCGGCACAGCCTGCCATCAGCATCACCCCGCCCGCCAGCAAGGCGTATACAACGCCACTGCGCGACAGCTGCGGCAACTGGAATCTGGAATTTTTTGTTGTCATGGTCATGAACCCTGGTAATTGAATTACGAAAGCGGTCTGGTGGAACGGCCGCAACTGCCTGGGTGAAATGTAGCGGGATTGCCTGACACTGTATGTTCGGTGCCACACACAAGCTTGATCGGCCGGCAGGCAGGGGAACGGGATGAGGGGTGCGGATTGATAGGGGCTGTATGCGGCGTTACCCGAGCGGGCGGACGCCTGGCGCATGCCCTGGCATGACGGAAACAGGAAATCCTATGTGCTTGCTGAAAGTATCACTGGCGCCACCCTCATCGCTTTATTCGCGGCGATCGAACTTCTCGATGCGCTCGGTTTCCGCCATCGCATCCGCCACCCAGGCCTGCAGCGCGGGCAGCGCCAGCACCGCATCGGCATAGGCGCGCGCCGCGCCTTCCAGTGCCACGCCATACGTCTGGAAGCGCAGCACCACCGGCGCAAACATCGCATCGGCAATGCCAAAGCGCCCGAACAGGAAATCACCGCCACTGCCAAAGCGCGCGCGGCAATCCGTCCAGATCGCCACGATGCGTTCGATATCCGCCAGGCATTCCGGCGTGCGCCCCTTGACCGGATAACGGGCGCGAATGTTCATCACCATATTTTGGCGCAGCGCATCAAAGCCCGCATGCATCTCCGCGCTCACCGAGCGCGCCACCGCCCGCGCCGCCACATCGGCAGGCCACAATTGTTTATCCGGAAAACGCTCGTGCAGGTACTCGCAGATCGCCAGCGAATCCCACATCCGGATGTCGCCATCGTGCAGCGCCGGCACCTTGCCCGAAGGCGACCACGTCGCGAGTTGAGCGGCCGATCCGGGCTGCCACAGCGGAATGCGCACCTCCTCGAAGGGAATGCCCGCCTGGCGCAGCACCAGCCAGGGCCGCAGTGACCAGGACGAGTAG
>JAAPAA010000291.1 GCA_012274165.1 Thiobacillaceae bacterium | reverse complement strand
GGGCATTACAGTCAGCGACCAGGCCGTGGCGGATTACTATGCCTCCCATGCTGCCCAGTTCGGACAGCCTGAGCAGCGCAGCGCGAGCCATATTCTCATTGCCGTTGATAAGAATGCGGATGCGGCCACCCGCGCCAAAGCCAAGGCAAAAGCGAACGAGTTGTATCAGACCCTGCAGAAAGCGCCGGAGCGATTCGCTGAGCTGGCGCGGACGCAGTCGCAGGACCCAGGATCAGCGGCGCAGGATGGTCATCTGGGAAGCTTTGGGCGCGGCATGATGGTCAAGCCTTTCGATGACGCCGTGTTCAGTATGAAGCCCAATGAAATCCGCGGCCCGGTGGAGAGCGATTTCGGATACCACGTGATACGCCTAGATGGTATTCAGGCGGCCCAGACTGCACCGCTGGCTAGCGTACGCGCTGCGGTGGTGGACGCGATACGCAAGCAGCAGGCGCAACAAGCCTTTGCGGGTTTGGCGGATAACTTTGGCAATCTCGTTTACGAAAATGCTACTTCGTTGCAGCCAGCCGCAACGGCTACCAAGCTGACCGTGCAGCAAAGCGGCTGGATGACTGCCAAACAAGCGCCCCCGCCATTCAACCACCCCGGCCTTCTGGCAGCGCTGTTCAGCCCGGATTCGCTCAAGTCGAAGCAAAATACTGAAGCGATTGAAGTCCAGCCTGGCGTTTTGGTTGCCGCACGGGTGCTCGAACATCGCCCAGCACGTGTGCGCCCGTTGGCCGAAGTGTTACCGGCGATTGAAGCCCAACTACGCGCTGAGCAGAGTGCGCGTCTGCTGACCCAACAAGGTGAGGCGACCATTCAATCGCTGTCAAAAGGGAAGGAGACCGGCATGAACTGGTCCGCTTTCCAGGTGGTTGGGCGTCAGCCTTCGGCCTTGCTGGATGCGGCTGCGGCTAAAGCGGTGTTCAGGGTTGGCACGGACACACTTCCTGCGTACACCGGCGTGATCCGTCCTGATGGTTCGTACCGCATTGTTCGGGTGAGCCGTGTGCTGGATGCGCCCGCACTGGATCCGCGGCTGGTGTCTTCAATCGAAGCGGGCGTCATGCAGGCGCAGCAGCGGGCGGATATGCAAGCGATGCTCGCGTTGGTGAAGGCTGGGCTAAAAGTCAAGATTCAGCCTAATGCGATTGAAGGCAGATAACCCAGGCCACAATAAGTCACTCGCCAGCTAGGGACTTGTCGGACTGGCGCTTAAGGGATTCGGATAAGCAAGGGTGGACATCTACTGTCCGGAACAATTGCTCACTGAATGGTGGATGGATGCCCTTGTCGGTCTCCTTGGACGGCTGAGGGCGAATATCCCTGCTCATTTAGGAGCGGCGTCACTCCTTGCCCTTCCGTCTGCCGAGATGCTTTTCTCGTTTTGTGTGAATTAGCGCCACGAACTTTTTTGTAGTCAGTAAGGTTCACAGATTTGAATGCTTGCCCCGCAAGAGGCAAACAGGGATTGCCTGCTCAGCGAGGGCTGTTTACAGCATCCCAACCAAAGGCCCCATTACGGGTTGGCAACGACTGCTTCCTATAGCGAGCGCGAGGCACTCTGATCCTGCCCATCAGATATAGTCTGGCTTTCTTCAGCTAACGATAGTCTCTCCGCATTAGCTGGGGGATACACAGCATTTCAGAGAATGAACGAACCCGTCCGTCCCCGCTGTTTTGATGCCACCGATCTGGAGTCGGCCCGGCAAGCACTCGCCCGCGTTCTGCCAGTGGCAGAGAACGATATGCCGTGGCGGGCGCTGGATTATGCGTATGGCCAGCTGGACAGCAGCAGCTTCTCGCATAGCGTGGGCGCTGCACTGATTGTTGCCGAGTTGCGAGTGGGCGCGGATGCAGTGGCTGCGGCCTTGCTGCATGCCTGTTTAGGCGTTGCTCCCGACTTTGATTCCGCTTTTGGCACCGCTGCGCGGCTGGCGCGCGGGGTGGCGGCGATGGCGCGTATCGAGACGCTGGCCACCAGCGCGACTGACAAGCGCGTTGATCCGCATGCTCAACTCGAAGCATTGCGCCAGATGGTGCTGGCGATGGTGGAGGATATTCGTGTGGTGCTGGTGAAGTTGGCGGAACGCACGCATGCGCTGCGCTGTGTTTCCGGCCGGGATGCCGCTACGCGCGAGGCGCTGGGACAGCAGGCGCGCGAATTGTTTTCCCCGCTGGCCAATCGCCTTGGCGTGTGGCAGATCAAGTGGGAGATGGAAGACTGGGCGTTCCGCTATCTGGAACCCGACACCTATAAAACCATCGCCGCCCAGCTCGATGAAAAACGGGTCGATCGCGAGGCCTATATCAAGGGCATTATCGAGCGGCTGCAAGCCGAACTTGCGCTGCATGGCATCGAAGCTGAAGTCAGCGGCCGCCCCAAGCATATCGCCAGCATCGTCAACAAAATGCGGCGCAAGCGCATGAGCTTCGAGCAACTGTACGATATTCGCGCGGTGCGGGTGCTGGTCAAACACGAGATTGATTGTTACACCGTGCTGGGGCTGGTGCACAACCTGTGGCAGCCGATTCCGGGCGAGTTCGACGATTACATCGCGCAGCCCAAGGGCAACGATTACCGCTCGCTGCATACGGCGGTGATCGGGCCGGAAGCGCGTGCGCTTGAGGTGCAGATTCGCACCTTCGACATGCATCAGCATGCCGAACTGGGCGTCGCCGCGCATTGGCGCTACAAGGAAGGCGGCAAACAGGATGCACAGTACGAGGAAAAAATTGCCTGGTTGCGGCGTATTCTGGAATGGAAGGACGACGTTGCCGATAGCAGTGAATTCACCGAGCAGTTCAAGACCGAGTTGTTCCACGATCAGGTTTATGTATTGACCCCACAGGGACGGGTGGTGGCGCTTGATCGGGGCGCCACGCCGGTGGATTTTGCGTATGCGCTGCATACCGATCTGGGGCATCGTTGTCGCGGCGCCAAGATCAATGGTGTGATGCTGCCGCTGAATACGGTGCTGGAAAACGGCCAGCAGGTCGAGATCGTCGTCGCCAAAGAAGGCGCACCGAGCCGCGACTGGCTCAACTCCACGCTCGGGTTTTTAGCCACCCATCGCGCCCGTTCCAAAGTGCGCGCGTGGTTTCGTCAGCGCGACGTCGGCGAACAGGTCAGCCTCGGCCGCTCGCTATTCGATAAGGAACTGAAGCGTCTGGGGGTGGTGGACGTGAACCAGGAGAAGCTCGCGCAGCGGCTCAAATTCGGCAAAGTGGACGAGTTTTTTGCCGCGCTGGGTCGGGGAGACGTTGGCCAGCGCGACCTGGTCAACGCCTTGCACGAGCCGGGCAAGTCAGCGCCTGTGCTGGCGCCCACAAGCAAACCCCGTGCGCGTAGCAAGCCCGGCGCCAGTCCCGTTACCATTCCGGGTTTGGGCGATGTGCCCATGACGCTGGCACGCTGTTGCAAGCCGCAACCGCCGGATGCCATTGCGGCTTATACCACCGTTGGGCGCGGCCTTACCGTGCATCGTAGCGACTGTGCTGCGCTGCTACGTGCCAACCCGGCGCGCGTGCTGGAGGCTGAGTGGGTGCTCGATAGCGGCGCAGCTTTCGAAGTGGATGTCCAATTGAAAGCATTCGACCGTCAGGGGCTGCTGCGTGATATTTCAGACGTTATCACCAAGGATCGACTCGATGTCCTGCGCGTGAACACCGAGAGCCGGGGCGAATATGCCTATATGCGGCTTACCGTTCGAATCAAGGATTTGCAGCAATTGTCCCGCCTGCTGGCGCGCTTGCAGCATGTGCAGAATGTGATTGAAGTCACGCGTGGTTGAATGGCCCGGTGCGCTGCCAGGGGGGCTCAGCCCTTATCTGGATTGCTGGGCGTCAGCTGCCAGGATGTCTCGCGCCAGCCGAGACAAACCTTCACTGGATAAATCGGCCGTGTCAAAGCTTAGATCGGTCGGCGTCGAGACGTAATTTTGCGACAACGATTTGAAATAGGCAGGGTCGTAATGCTGCTCCAGCAACGAGGCCACCAGACTATCCCATGCCTGCTGATTGACGAGTGTTTGCCATGCCGTGACGGTATCGTTTCCACGCAGTGCAATCAGGTGAGCAAGCTGGTTGTTGATCGCGTCGGGATCGCGCAAGAAGTGCGCGTAATCCTCGATGAGCAACTGGACGCGTGCGGACATCGGTACTTCCAGGCGTATGCAGTGACTCGCGCGCATGGCCGTGAGAAGCGCGTCGGGCACACGCAGCGCGCCGATTTTCTTGCTTTCCGATTCCACAAACACGGGGCGCGTCGTGTCGCAGCGGGTGAGGTCACGCCAGATGGCGCTCTCGAAATACTTTTGTGATGGCTGCGGCTGGCCTGGCAGCGCGCCCAGTAGAGAGCCGCGATGCGCAGCCAGGGCTTCGAGATCCAGCACTTGTGCGCCTTCGTCGGCAAGCGTTTGCAACAAGCGGCTTTTACCGCTGCCGGTTGGGCCGCACACGACACGGTAAGTCAGTTGTGCAGGCAAATGGGTGAGCTCGGCTATCACATGGCGCCGATAGGCTTTGTAGCCGCCGTCGAGCTGCATCGCACTGAAACCGATCTTTTGCAAAACATGCGTCAGCGATCCGCTGCGGCTGCCGCCACGCCAGCAATACACCAGTGGGCGATACGACTTGGGCTTGTCGGCCAGATAGCCCTCGAGATGCTGCGCAATATTGCGCGACACCAGCGCCGCCCCGAGCTTTTTGGCATCGAATGACGATACCTGTTTGTACAGTGTGCCGACCTGCTTCCGTTCGGCGTCGTTCAATACCGGCAGATTGATCGCACCCGGGAAGTGATCTTCCGCAAACTCGCCGGGAGAGCGGACATCAATCACTTCATCGAAGGACTGGAGATCTGAAACAGTGGCGACGCTCAAGCTGGCTCTGCTTTCTGAAAAATAGGGGGGCACGATCAAACTGACGCAATTTTCACACGGTTGCAGAGATGGCGCCAAAATTTGGCCACACTGTCTTTTGGAACAGGTTGGGCTGCGATGTATAGGTGAGGCTGTCGTCTTCAAGCGATGACCACGAGCCAGAACAAGCTTGTGGCTGAGATGGCTAATGCGGAGAGATGAAAAATCTGGTCAGACTCGGCCAGATCGAAATTGCTGCGCTGGTGGCAATAACACAGCCCGACGCACGCAATGGGTTGAAAGGGTTTATACGAGTTTCAGCGTCACGGCCTGACGGTCATCTGTGCGTCGCCCTACTACGGGTGCCTTGCGGCGATCTGCGGAAAGGTTGCTCGGTAACGCGGCATCGTATGAAGCGATACGACGATCACCCAAGCGACGTTCCAACGGGATGAATTCAACGAGATAAACAGGAAGGGCTGACATGATTCATGACCCACTTGTCGAGATATGGTCAATATATGCTGAAATTTCGGCATATGCAATAGTGCTAATGGACCGGTTGGCGATTCATTCCGCCCGTTCATCGGTGTCGATACAGTGCACCGGTCATCAAGGCATCAAACGGCTGATTCAATGTTGGGCCGAACGAACCAGACGTTGTTTTTCGCGTTCCCACTCGCGGTCTTTTTCAGTTGCGCGTTTGTCATGCTGTTTTTTGCCTTTCGCCAGGCCAATATCCAGTTTGATCCGGCCCTTTGAAAAATGCAGGTTGAGTGGAACCAGGGTGAAGCCGGCGCGCTCGGTCTTGCCGATCAGCTTGTTGATTTCGGATGTGTGCAGCAGCAGCTTACGTGAGCGTGTCGGGTCAGGCAGGATGTGCGTGGACGCTGACAGGAGCGGGCTGATGTGGCAGCCGATCAGATAGACCGCCCCATTCTTGACGACGACATAGGCTTCTTTCAGTTGAACCCGGCTCGCACGGATGGCTTTGACTTCCCAGCCCTCGAGTACGAGACCCGCCTCGAATTTCTCTTCGATAAAGTAATCGTGAAAGGCTTTTTTGTTCTCGGCGATGCTCATGGCGTAAGGCTTCAGTACAATCTCCAATTTTACAAGGCTTCAGGCATTCATGGCGCGTGTAGAAAAAAGTGTGCTGGTGGCGCATTCACCTGAACGCATGTTCGAGCTGGTTGATCGGGTCGAAGATTACCCGGCTTTTCTGCCCTGGTGCGGGGGAACCGAGTTGAAGTTGCGCGACGAACACCGCACGGTGGCGACGATTCATATCGCCTACATGGGGATACGCCAGAGCTTTACCACTGAAAATAGCAAAACCCATCCGCGCGAGATGCACATAGCCTTGCAGGATGGGCCATTTTCCGAGTTGGTCGGTAACTGGTTGTTTTCCCCGCTCGGAGACGATGCGTGCAAGGTTGAGTTCCGCCTGCAATACGCGTTTTCCAACCGGATGCTGGAAACGCTGCTGGCGCCCGTTTTCAACCACATCACCAATACCTTTGTTGATGCCTTTGTGCGCCGCGCAGACGAGGTGTATCCCGTATGAACCCGGCAACTATTCAGGTGGAAGTCATCTACGCTCTGGCTGCAGCACAACCCCTGTTACGGGTTCAGCTTGCCGAAGGTGCAACGGTCAACGACGCTATTCGCGCGTCGGGTGTGCTGGAAGCTTTTCCCGATATCGATCTCGCTAAAAACAAGGTTGGAATTTTCAGCAAGCTGGTCAAGCTGGATGAAAAGGTGCGCGACAAGGACAGGGTGGAAATTTACCGGCCGCTCATGGCCGACCCGAAGGAAGTGCGACGCAAGCGCGCAGAAGAAGGCAAAGTCACCAAGAAAGGTGGGGGTGACGTGGCAGGCAAAGCCGCAGACGCAGACGCCGCCGACGCGGGATAAAACGCGCGAGCGTTAGAAATCAGGCTTATTTACAGAATTCGGCCACGCTTTTTTGGCTGTTGGCGAGCGCATTGGCACGCGCCGAGTCATCCATGTAGGTTCGTTGTCCAGCGGCATCCGTGGTGTAGACGCGTGGGGTGTTGGGATTTTGCAGTGTACTGAGGTTTTTCCGCGATTTATCGCAGTTTTCACGCGCGATGCGTGCCTGCTCGGCTTCCTTGTCCGTTTTGGCGCGGGCATCCTCGGCTTCCTTGCGACGTTTTTGGTAAGCCTGATCCTTGGCATCAAGAGATTGCGTGGCCTTGGACGTGGTTTCGGCTTGCCCCGCCGTGCTGGGTTTGATCGTTTGGCTGTTTAGCGTGGGGGGCTGATCGGTGTAATGAACCTTGCCTTGCGCGTCGGTCCATTTATAGAGTTCGGCCTGAGCGTGGGCAGCAAACGCCAGCGCACCCAAAAACAAAAGTCTTCCGGCGTGAATCCGGAAGGCTGGATGGTCAAGGCCGACCAACTTACTGCCCCACTTTGAGTTCGGGATAACCAAGCTGTGCGTTGCTCAGCTTGGCTTGTTCGCTGGCCAGTTTGGCTTGTTTGATCACGGTGGCGCTATCGGTTTTTTCTGCAGCAGCCTCGGCGGCTTTCAGTGCATTCTCCGAGGTTGTCCACAGTGCATTCTTTGCCTTGGCTGCCTTGACGTCAGCCTGGGCGGCGCTGAGGGCGGCTTGTGCTTCGGCGCTGAACGTCGTGGGGGCGGACGTGGCGACCGGCTCGGAAGTACTGGCGCAACCAGCCAGGCTCAACAGGGCAGCGGAAGTCAGGGCAAGCAAAACTTTGGACATTGTGTGTCTCCTCGAGTTGTATGGTGTTCAGGGGCAGAGTAATCGTGCTCGACCCGGTTGTCATGCTGCCGCAAAGTTAGTCGCATCACAGGCGTGAGTCAACCATCTGGCGTGTAATTAGCCTTGGTAAATTACAACCAAGTTTTGGGCGGGGCAAGCGTGCGTTTTGTGCGGGCGGTGCCGGGTGCGTATAATCTCGCTTTGCGTTCAAGGAAAGCCCATGCGTGTTTTGCAAAAAGCGCTGACGTTTGACGACGTTTTGCTCGTTCCCGCCCATTCCGCCATTCTCCCTCGCGAAGTCACGCTTTCGAGCCAGCTGACTCGCACGATTACCCTGAATTTGCCGCTGTTGTCTGCCGCGATGGACACGGTGACTGAAGCCCGTCTGGCCATTGCGCTGGCGCAGGAAGGCGGACTTGGCATTATTCACAAGAACATGAGTGCCGAGTTGCAGGCGGCGCAAGTGGCGGCGGTCAAGCGTTTCGAGTCCGGCGTGGTCAAGGATCCCATCACTGTCGCGCCGCAGATGACGGTGCGTCAGGTGCTGGAAATTACCCGGGCC
This sequence comes from Thiobacillaceae bacterium, assembly GCA_012274165.1. GTDB lineage: Bacteria > Pseudomonadota > Gammaproteobacteria > Burkholderiales > Thiobacillaceae > Thiobacillus. The sequence continues at coordinate 2,878 of JAAPAA010000291.1, read as the reverse complement.
AAACACATCTCCGGTTTGCCGGTGATCGACGGCGGCAAGGTGGTGGGCATCGTCACCAACCGCGATCTGCGCTTTGAAACCCAGCTCGACCAGTTGATCGCCAACATCATGACGCCGAAAGAGCGGCTGGTAACGGTGAAGGAAGGCGCGAGTCGCGACGAGGCCATGGCGCTGTTGCACAAGCACCGCCTTGAGCGCGTGCTGGTGGTGAACGACGCGTTCGAGCTGCGCGGCCTGATTACGGTCAAGGACATCCAGAAATCCAGTGAACACCCGTTCGCGTGCAAGGACGCAATGGGTCACCTGCGTGTGGGCGCGGCGGTCGGCACCGGCGAAGGCACCGAAGAACGCGTGGCCGCATTGGCCGCTGCGGGGGTCGATGTGATCGTGGTCGATACCGCACATGGTCATTCCAAGGGCGTGCTGGATCGCGTCAAATGGGTGAAGCAGCACTTCCCCGAGGTGCAAGTCATCGGCGGCAATATCGCCACGGCCTCGGCGGCGCTGGCGCTGGTTGAACATGGCGCGGATGCGGTCAAGGTTGGCATCGGCCCCGGTTCGATTTGTACCACCCGCATGGTCGCCGGCGTCGGCGTGCCGCAGATCACCGCAGTCACCAACGTGGCGGATGCGCTGGCGGGCAGTGGCGTGGGCGTGATTGCCGACGGCGGAATCCGTTACTCGGGCGACATCGCCAAGGCCATTGCCGCGGGTGCAAGCTGCGTCATGCTGGGCGGTTTGCTGGCGGGCACCGAGGAAGCGCCGGGCGAAGTCGAACTGTTCCAGGGACGCTCGTACAAGTCGTATCGCGGCATGGGTTCGCTCGGCGCGATGCAGCAGGGCTCCAGCGACCGCTATTTTCAGGACAACGAAAAGAGCGCCGAAAAGCTCGTTCCAGAAGGCATCGAAGGCCGCGTGCCCTACAAGGGCAGCGTGCTCAGCGTGATTCACCAACTGATGGGCGGGCTGCGTTCGTCGATGGGCTATCTGGGCGTTGCCACCATTCCCGACATGCATGCGAAAGCCGAATTTGTTCAAATCACATCGGCTGGCGTGCGTGAATCGCACGTCCATGATGTGCAGATCACCAAGGAAGCACCGAACTATCGCGTTGAATAAGGGATCAGGGGTCGGGATTCAGAGGTCAGGGAAAGTCACGCTGCGCGTGGCTTTTTCTTTAATTACCCGTGTCCTTGCCCCTGAATCCTGATCCTTTATGCCCTTTGGGTACTGAATCCTGACCCCTGAAAACCATGCACCAGAAAATTCTCATTCTCGACTTCGGTTCCCAATACACCCAACTCATCGCGCGGCGCGTACGCGAGGCCGGGGTTTACTGCGAGCTGCATCCCAATGACGTGACCGCTGCTTTTGTACGCGATTTCGCGCCGTCCGGCATCATTCTTTCGGGCGGGCCGAATTCGGTTTACGAAGAAGAAACGCCGCGCGCGCCCGAAGCGGTGTTCAGCCTCGGCGTGCCGGTGCTGGGGATTTGCTACGGCATGCAAACGATGGCGGCGCAGTTGGGCGGCCAGGTCGAGTCTGCCGCCAAGCGCGAATTCGGCTATGCCGAAATCCGCGCACACGGCCACACTGCACTGCTGCGCGACATCCAGGATCGCGTCAACGACGAAGGCCACGGATTGCTCGACGTGTGGATGAGCCACGGCGACAAGGTCACCGCGCTGCCGCCCGGCTTCAAAGTGATGGCGAGCAACGCCGCCACGCCGATTGCCGCGATGGCCGACGAAGACCGCAAATTTTACGGCGTGCAGTTCCACCCCGAAGTCACCCATACGCTGCAGGGCAAAATCATCCTCGACCGTTTCGTGCGCGACCTGTGCGGCTGCGCGGGCGACTGGAACATGCCGGACTACGTCGATGAAGCCATCGGCCGTGTGCGCAGCGAGGTCGGTAGTGATGAAGTGATTCTGGGCTTGTCCGGCGGCGTCGATTCCTCGGTGGTCGCTGCCTTGCTGCACCGCGCCATCGGCCTGCAACTCACCTGTGTCTTCGTCGATAACGGCTTATTGCGCTTGAACGAAGCCGAACAGGTGATGGCGACCTTCGCGCAAAACCTCGGCGTCAAGGTGATCCACGTAGACGCCCGCGATCGCTTCATGGATGCGCTCGCCGGCGTGTCCGACCCCGAGCAGAAACGCAAAATTATCGGCCGCGAATTCGTCCACGTGTTCCAGGAAGAAGCCGAAAAACTGCCCAAGGCCAAATGGCTGGCGCAGGGCACCATCTATCCTGACGTGATCGAATCGGCCAGCGCCAAAACCAAAAAAGCGCACACCATCAAGAGCCACCACAACGTCGGCGGTTTGCCCGATACCCTGCATCTGAAGCTGCTCGAACCGTTGCGCGAACTGTTCAAGGACGAAGTGCGCGAGCTTGGCGTCGCGCTCGGATTGCCGCACGACATGGTCTACCGCCATCCCTTTCCCGGTCCCGGCCTTGGCGTGCGCATCCTCGGCGAAGTGAAGCGCGAGTTTGCCGGACTGCTCAGGAGGGCAGATGCCATCTTCATCGAAGAACTGCGCGCTGCCGGCTGGTATGAGAAAACCAGCCAGGCCTTCGCTGTCTTCCTGCCCGTCAAATCCGTTGGCGTCATGGGCGATGGCCGTACCTATGATTACGTGGTGGCGCTGCGTGCCGTCGTCACCAGCGACTTCATGACTGCGCACTGGGCCGAGTTGCCGTATTCGCTGCTGGGCAAGGTTTCCAACCGAATCATCAATGAAGTGCGCGGCATCAATCGCGTTGTGTACGACATATGCGGAAAACCGCCGGCGACGATTGAGTGGGAATGATTCAATAATGCCGATTGTCGCTGTCATTGGCGGCGGTCCCGCCGGAATGATGGCGGCAGAGG
>JAAPAA010000290.1 GCA_012274165.1 Thiobacillaceae bacterium | reverse complement strand
TGACCCTGTCCCAGGATTTGGGACCGTTTAGTTACAGAGAAATTCGGCATGATGATCGCCCCGCAGGGGCAGGAGCATGTCGTGAAGAAGAGCAAGTTTACAGAGGAACAGATCGCGTTTGCGCTCAAGCAGGCCGAACTGGGTACCAAGGTCGAGGAGGTGTGCCGCAAGCTGGGCATCAGCGAGGCCACGTTCTATGTGTGGAAGAAGCGCTATGGCGGCATCGGGCCGTCTGAGCTGCGCCGGCTGCGCCAGCTTGAAGAAGAGAACCGCAAGCTCAAGCAGATCGTGGCCGACCTGAGCCTGGACAAGGCGATGCTGCAGGCGGTCGTCGCAAAAAAGCTCTGAGGCCCTCGCAGCGCCGCGAGTTGGTGCCGGAGTTGATGCGGCGCTTCGGGTGCAGCCAGCGCAATGCGCTGCGCATCGTGAAGATGTCGGCATCGACCTACCTCTATATCTCCAGGCGCAAGGACGAGAGCGTCCTGAAGTCGCGCATCAAGGAGATCACCGACACGCGAGTGCACTACGGCTACCGCCGGGTGCATGTGATGCTGCGCCGCGAGGGCCACATGGACAACGTCAAGCGGGTCTACCGCCTCTATCGGGAAGAGGGGCTGTCGCTGCGTCTGAAGCGTCCGAGGCGCAACAAGGCGGCGCAGCTGCGGCAGCCCAAGCAGCTGGCTCATGCCATCAACGAAATCTGGAGCATGGATTTCGTGGCCGACAACCTGTTCGACGGACGCAAGCTGCGGATGCTGACGGTGGTGGATCTGTACACGCGCGAGTGTTTGGCCATTGACGTCGGCCAGAGCTTGAAGGGGGAGGATGTCGTGAGGGTACTCAATGGAATCACTGAACGACGCGGCCTGCCGCAGACGATCAAGACGGACAACGGCAGCGAGTTCATCTCCAAGGTGATGGACAGGTGGGCGTATGAGCGCGGGGTCGAACTCGACTTCAGCCGACCAGGCAAGCCGACCGACAACGCCAACGTGGAGAGCTTCAACGGCCGTCTGCGCCAGGAGTGCCTAAACGCGACATGGTTCATGTCGCTGGACGACGCCAAAGGCAAAATTGGCGCTTGGCGCGAGTACTACAACGAGAGCCGTCCCCACAGTGCGCTAGACTGGACCGCACCCGCCGAATTCGCCCGCCGTTGCAGGCAGCTGCCTGCAACGGCGATGTCAGAGAAGCCGGAAATCTCTACATCCGAGCGGTACTAGATCGGGTACAGGGTCAGACCAGGCAGGTCACGACTTGTCAAGGTGACCGATAGGGGTGCACGGCTTGACGAGGGCAGCCGTTGATTTACATTTGAATCCCAGTTCGTATACGATCGATACGCCTGTGCTTAGGAGAACCGAATGAGATTTCTGACATTGGCGGCGTGCGTGCCGCTTGCTCTGGCCCATCTCGTTTCATACGGCCAAGGGGGTGTCATCCTGAGAGACCGGGATGTGAGTGAGTCGGCGCTGATCGACGCGTTGACTCCTGAACCTAAATTCCGGACCCGTTCGATTCAAGTGTCGCCCAGCAGCGACCGGGACTCTCCGGTTAAACAGGCCTCGGCGTCCATGCTCATAACCTTCGAAACAAGCTCTGCGGAGCTCAAACCACAGGCTAAGACAATGTTGGACGCGCTTGGAAAGGCAATGACCTCGAACAAGCTCTCGAACTTTAGCTTCGAGATCGATGGGCACGCGGACCCACGCGGCGGAGCGCAATTTAACTTGGACTTATCGCAGAAGCGGGCAGAAGCCGTTGTCAGTTATTTACAGCAAAACCACCATATTGATGCCGGCCGGTTGCGGGCCGTCGGAAAAGGGCAAACCGAACTTTTGAACCTTAATCAGCCTGATGCACCTGAGAACCGTAGAGTGACCGTGAAGACCCTGGTCAACTAGGGTGGGCTTCCCCCAGTTTCCCGGACACATTCAATGACATGATGTGTTCAGGAGTGAGAGATGAAGAAGACGGGAAGGAGCTTCACGGACGAATTCAAGCGTGAGGCAGTAAAGCTGGTCAAGCAGCCCGGGGCCAAGGTCACCCACATTGCGCGGGACCTGGGGATTGAGCAAAGCGTTCTGAGGCGCTGGGTGGAACAGGAACGCGGTGGCGTTCTGGAGATGCGACCCAATCGGCCTATTCGAAGCGAGGCGGCCGGTGAGGTCGAGCGGCTGCAGCGAGATTTGCGCCGTGTCACCATGGAGCGCGATATCCTAAAAAAAGCGCTCGGCTACTTTGCCAAGGACCCGCAATGAAGTTCGGCTTCATTGCCAGGCATCGTAGCGTCTGGCCCACCCGGACCATGTGTCGGGTGATGGCGGTCTCCCCCAGTGGTTTCTACGAATGGCTTGGCCGTGCGCCCAGCCAGCGCAGCCAGGACGATGCAAGGCTGACCCGGCGCATACGAGAGAGCTTCGAGCTGAGCGACCGCACCTACGGCAGCCCGCGCGTGTGGCACGACCTGCGCGCTCTGGGCGAGACGTGCGGCATGAACCGCGTCACCCGACTGATGCATCAGGCCCAGCTGCAAGCCAGGCGCAAGCGCCGCAGGCTGCCAGGTGATACCGCCAGCCGCCTGGAGAACCATATTGCGCCCAACCACTTGCAGCGCCACTTCCAGGCCGAGGCGCCGAACCAGAAGTGGGTGGCCGACTTCACCTACATCTGGACGGCCGAAGGCTGGCTGTATGCCGCGGCGGTGATGGACCTGTACTCGCGCCGCATCGTAGGCTGGTCCATGAGCGAGACCATGCAGGCCAAGATGGTCAGCGACGCTCTGTTGATGGCGCTGTGGCGCCGTGGCAAACCCAGCGAACTGATGCATCACTCGGACCAGGGCAGTCAGTACACCAGCGAGGACTTCCAGCAACTGCTCAAGGCGCAGGGAATCACTTGCAGCATGAGCCGACGTGGTGAATGCTGGGACAACGCAGCGATGGAGAGCTTCTTCTCTTCGCTGAAGACCGAACGTCTGAGTCGCAAGGTGTATCGCACTCGCGAAGATGCCCGCGCCGACGTGTTCGACTACATCGAGAGGTTCTACAACCCCTTGAGAAAACACTCGAAGCTAAACTTCCTCAGCCCAATACAGTTTGAACAAGGCTTAAAGGGTTAACCCAACCGTCCGGAGAACTGGGGGAAGCCCACGGTGACCAGCGGCCCACCCGTACGAACTGACGCCAAGGGCACCTTCGTCAACGTGCCACTGAACTTTTTTGAGTGAGGCGGTCGAAGCTTCACGGCTGATCTTAGATTAGTGCGCCGCGTCGCTGGCCCCGAGGCGGGGGGCTCAGTCCGCTTGCCTTTGTTCGAACAGGTAATCTCCGCCTTGCTGATGGCCGGCAGCGGTCAAAGAACCATACTTGGGCGTCTGCGGGAACTCCTTCTTCACGCCGACCTGAACTTCGCTGAAGATCGTGCTGCCGGGGAGCCAGTTCTGAACTGATTCGACCGCTTTCATGAGATTCCACGCGAAGATGGAGTGCCCCTCCTTGCCTTCGTCCGCCACGGGCTCGTCGCCGCCTGACGAAAGGACTACCACCGAGCGCTTCGTCAGTACCTCTTCGGCAGTGACGTCATGCCCCACGGAGGCCGTGCCTTCACGCGCAAACGCGCCTGAATAGCAACTGTCGGAAATTACCGCCACTTGCCTGGCACGAATGCCTGCAAGCACCTTGGATATGTCGCCGTTGGATATCCAACGGCTCGGATCGTTGACGGGGGCATCCGACGGAATCCAATAGCCGGCGCCGTTCTTCTCGAGCTCAAGGCCATGTCCTGCGTAGTACACGACAATGCTGTCGGAAGCATTGACCTCAGTTGACAGCTCGTTCAGGGTGCGAAAGATGTCGGCCTTCTTCGGATTGCGGACCACCCTAACTTCATAGCCGAGCTTCTCCGCGAATATCCTGGACACCGCCTCCACGTCGGGCACCGCGTTCTCCAGGTGCGGGATCTTTCGGTCGGCATAGTCATTGACGCCAAACAGCACGGCTATCTTTCGCTGAATCTGGGGCAGCGCTGCTTTGGCAGCCCTGGGCGCGGTCTGCTGTGGCTCGGTTCTGGGACTGGCCTCAAGCAGCTCAGTCGTAATGCGACACGAGCCAGTGGACGCTTCAGCAGCGGTCATGCACGCGGGAACGTCGGCAAGACCGGGATCAATCTCCAGTTTGTAGATGGCTTCGGCGAAGAGTCTCTTCTTGAAGTCCTTGCGACAGTCGAGCAACTGTGCGAGTTCCTCCGGCCGCATCGACGTAAGGTTGACCGGTCCAAAGCAGGCTTGCGCGCGCGGACCCGAAATGTCGAATACACCACCGAAACCCAAAGAAGGATGACTGATCGACGCCAGCATGGTGCGCGGCGCGGTCTGGAGCGCGTAGTCGCTGCCTTTCAACGCTTGCTGCTGCGTCGCGATCGGCGTGTTGATGCCCATCAGCGTCAACGCTGTGGCATTTCCTCCAGCTTGAGTGAATATGTAGTTGCTGGCAGACAAGCCTGTCCCGTTGACTGCATAAATGCCCGGTGGTGAAACAGCTGTAGCGTCGGTCTGCCATGCCAAGGTTCCCGCTGTTGCGGCGGCCAGAGTTTCCGTGCCCATGAGGCCGCTCACGTTCCCGGTGAGGCCGGTAATGGGGAATCCGAGTTCGCGCAACGCAGAGTCCGCGTTATATGTGAGCGTAGCCGGAGTGACATCGCCCACGTAAGTCAGGGTGTTGCCGAAAACCGGTTTGCCGCTGGCGGTTAGGACCGCGAATTTATTGCCGGTGAAGCTGATCGGCTTGTTGGCCCCGACATCCTTGCTCTGAAACGCACCTTCTACGGCAGCCGGCGTCAGGGCCTGGACGCTGTAGCCTGCAGGCGCGTCATTCGAGACAGACGAATCGAAGATCGCGCGGACCGTGGCATCGTAGGTTCGGCTCGCGTTGACCTTGACCTGTACATTCAACGGGTCCGAAAGG
>JAAPAA010000032.1 GCA_012274165.1 Thiobacillaceae bacterium | reverse complement strand
GACGCCGCCCACTGCCAGCCACCGCTGTTGGCGGCCAAGTCAAAATCGATCAGCTTGTCGGCGAAATAGCGCTCGCCCAGCCGCCAGTCGACCAGCAAATCCTTGGTCAGAAAGCTCGCCACCACCATACGCAGGCGGTTGTGCATGTAACCGCTCTGGTTCAATTGCCGCATGGCGGCATCGACCAACGGGTAACCGGTGCGCGCCTCGCACCATGCTTCGAAATGACCAGCTGGATTCGGCCACGGCAGTGCGTCGTATTGCGGCTTGAAGGCATGCCCGCTGGCGATGTCGGGGCGATGCCAGAGAATCTGGTGGTAAAAATCGCGCCAGATCAGTTCGGTCAGCCATATCTGCGCACCACGCCCGCCATGCTGATATGCCGCAGCGGCCAGTTGGCGGATGGAAACGGTGCCGAAGCGCAGGTGCACCGACAGGTAGGACACGCCCTTCACCGCCGGGAAGTCGCGCGCTTCCTGATACCGCTCGATGCGCTGCAAAAAATCCTCGAACAAGCGTGCGCCGCCCGACATCCCCATGGGCAGTTTCAAATCGCGCAGCTTGGTAAGCGCAAACCCCATGTCGTGCAAGCCGGGAATCGGCGTGGATACGGGAACCAGCCGCTCGGCATAGGCGTCGACCGGGTAGGCGCGCAGGTAAAATGGCGTCAGGGCCTTGAGCCAGGCATTCTTATATGGCGTGAAAACGCTGAAGGGTGTTTTCCCAATTGTGAGCACTTCCTCACGTTCAAAGATCACCGTGTCCTTGTAATGATGGGCGGCGATGTTGCGACGCTGCAGTGCGGCTTCGACCGCAGCGTCACGCGCCCGTGCGGCGGGGTCGTCATCGTGGTTGAAAAACACCGCCTCGGCCTGAAACTGGGCCGCCAGCTGCACGATTTCGTCGCGCGCCGCCCCATATCTGACCACGAGGCCACCACCCCGAGCCTGTAGAGCGCGCTGCAATTCGCCGACGCTGGCGTGGATGAATTCGACGCGGCGGTCGACCGGGTCGGGGAGCGCATCCAGAATCTCGCGGTCGAAAACGAAGGCGCAGACGACCTCGCGCGCCTGTTTCAGCGCATGGTAAAGCGCGGCGTGGTCGAAGTCGCGCAGGTCGCGGCGAAACCAGACGAGTGCACGGGTGTATTCAGGCATGGCTTGTGCTGGTCGTTATAGTCAGGGAGCAGGGTGCAAAAAGAGGTACTTGCTGGATTTGAGGCAGATTACAATGAAGGAATCATGATGGATACCGTAAATCTCACCCACCATTTTCTGATCGCCATGCCCAACATGGTCGATCCGAATTTCCATGGCTCGCTGACTTACATCTGCGAGCATAACGATCAGGGCGCTCTGGGCGTCGTCGTCAATCGACCGATCGAACTCGATTTATCCACCCTGTTCGAGCAAATCGGCCTGTCCCTGCCCGAGCGCCTGCACAGCGACATCGTATATTTCGGCGGCCCGGTGCAAACCGAGCGCGGTTTTGTCCTGCATACCCCCCCGCTCACCTTCAGCTCCACGTTGACGGTTGGCAATGCCATCAGTCTGACAACCTCGAAGGATGTTCTCGAAGCCGTCAGCCAGGGCGTGGGGCCGGATAAATTCATGGTGTCGCTGGGCTACGCGGGCTGGTCGCCCGGCCAACTGGAAGAAGAGCTTAAACAAAACGCCTGGCTATCCGTCGCCGCCGACCCGCAGGTGATTTTCGATCTGCCACCCGAAGCCCGACTACCTGCCGCGATGAAACTTCTGGGCATCGATTTCGCCAGCCTGTCTGACGAAGCCGGGCACGCTTGAGCACAAGCGTGGAGTATGCAGACACCCACGGCACGGTGCTGGCTTTCGACCTGGGCTTGAAACGCACTGGCGTGGCCTCGGGTGATCTGGCTATCGGAGTCGCCCATCCGCTCACTGTGATTCAGGCCGAATCCACCGATGCACGACTGGTCGCCATCACCCAACTCATCGCTGAATGGCAACCGGTGATACTGGTGCTGGGGCTCCCCACCCACGCCGACGGCGGCGAACATGAGATGACGCGAGTGGCCAAAAACTTCGCGCGCAAATTAGAATCACACTTCAAACTACCGGTGTTTATGGTGGACGAGCGCCACACCAGCACGGCTGCCGAATCCGAACTGCATGCCCGCGGCATCCACGGCAAGAAAAACAAGGCATTGGTTGACGCTGTTGCCGCCCAACTCATTTTGCAGGGTTTTTTTGATGCACGACTCATTGCCTGACGCCAACACCCTCATCACCCAACTCGCTGACGCGATCGCGCCGACGCTCACGCCCGACACCTTCATCGTCGGTGTCCATACCGGCGGCGTGTGGGTGGCCGAACGCCTGCATACGCTATTGAAATGCACCCAGCCGCTCGGCACGCTCGACATCTCGTTTTACCGCGACGATTTTTCACGCATCGGCCTGCATCCCCAGGTCAAGCCGTCCAACCTGCCATTCGATCTGGAAGGCCGCGACATTCTGCTGGTTGACGACGTGTTGCACAGCGGGCGCACCGTGCGCGCGGCAATGAATGAATTATTCGACTATGGCCGTCCGGCGACGATCCGGCTGGCGGTGCTGATTGACCGCGGCGACCATGAACTGCCGGTCCGCCCGGATTTCGTTGGCTTCACGCTCAGTGTGCCCAAACACCAGAACATCAACCTCTCCCGCCTCGACGACGGCCATCTGACCCTCTCACTTGCATGAACCTACAACTTACAGAAGACGGCAAACTGCACCATCTGCTCACGCTCGATGGCCTGCCACGCGCCATCCTGACGCAAATCCTCGACACCGCCGAATCTTTCATGGATGTGGGCGAGCGCGAAGTCAAAAAAGTCCCGTTGCTGCGTGGCAAGAGCATCTTCAACCTGTTTTTCGAGCCGTCGACGCGCACCCGGACCACGTTTGAAATTGCCGCCAAACGCCTTTCAGCGGATGTGGTCAACCTCAACATTTCCACCTCCAGCCAGAGCAAGGGCGAAGCGATTCTCGACACTGTCGACAACCTGTCCGCAATGCATGCCGACATGTTCATCGTGCGCCACAGCCAGTCCGGTGCGGCGCATTTCATCGCGCGCCACGTCGCACCGCACATTTCGGTGGTGAACGCAGGCGACGGCCGCCATGCACACCCGACGCAAGGCCTGCTCGACATGTTCACCATCCGCCGCTACAAAGGCGCATTTCACAATTTGACGGTCGCCATCGTCGGCGACGTCTTGCACTCGCGCGTCGCCCGCTCGCAGATCCACGCGCTGACCACGCTGGGCGTGCCCGAGGTGCGCGTGATCGGACCGAAAACCCTGTTGCCGACCGGCATCGAGCAGATGGGCGTCAAGGTCTTTTACGACATGGAAGCCGGCCTCAGGGATTGCGACGTCATCATCATGCTGCGCCTGCAAAACGAGCGGATGAAGAGTGCGCGACTGCCGTCCGCGCAGGAATATTTCAAGTTCTTTGGCTTGACCCCGGAAAAGCTCGCGCTTGCAAAACCCGATGCCATCGTGATGCACCCCGGCCCGATGAATCGCGGCGTCGAAATCGACTCTGCCGTGGCCGACGGCCCACAATCGGTGATTCTGCCGCAGGTAACCTACGGCATCGCCGTGCGGATGGCCGTGATGGCGCTGCTGACCGGAGGTGCCGCATGAAGATCCATATCCAGCACGGGCGCGTGATCGACCCGATGAATGCGCGCGACGAAGTCACCGACCTATTTATCGCCGCCGGCAAGATTGTCGCCATTGGCCAGCCACCGGCCGATTTTCACGCCAATCGCACGCTCGACGCCAGCGGCCTGATCGTCTGTCCCGGACTGATTGACCTGTCGGTGCGGCTGCGCGAACCGGGCTACGAATACAAGGCCACGCTCGAATCGGAAATGCTCGCTGCCGCCGCGGGCGGCATCACGTCGCTGGCCTGCCCGCCCGACACCGACCCGCCGCTGGACGAGCCCGGTCTGGTCGAAATGCTGAAGTTCCGCGCCAGAAACCTGCCCGGTCCGCGCGTCTACCCGCTCGGCGCACTGACGCAAAAGCTCGACGGCCAAATGATTACCGAAATGGCCGAGCTGACCGAAGCGGGCTGCCGCGCCTTTACCCAGGCCGACGCGCCGATGACTGACACCAATGTGCTGCTGCGCGCGATGGAATACGCGGCCACTTTTGGTTTCAGCCTGTGGTTGCGGCCGCAGGATGTGTCGCTGGCACACGGTGGCGTGGCGCATGACGGCGCCGTGGCCTCGCGCCTCGGCTTGCCCGGCATTCCCGCGCTGGCCGAAACGGTGGCGCTCGCCACCATTTTGCAACTGGCGCGCGAAACCGGCGCCCGCGTTCACCTGATGCGCCTGTCCACGCGCGACGGCATTGCGATGGTGCGCGCTGCCAAGGCGCAGGGGTTGGCAATCAGCTGCGACGTGGCCGCCAGCCACGTGCATCTATCGGAAAACGATCTCGTCAGCTTCGATTCGAATCTGCATCTATGCCCGCCGCTGCGCAGCCTGCGCGACCGCGATGGCATCCGCGAAGCGCTGCGCGACGGTTCCATCGACGCGCTGTGTTCCGACCACACCCCGGTCGACGAAAACGAAAAACAGGTGCCATTCGGTGAATCTACACCCGGCGCCTCCGGCGTCGAGTTGCTGCTGCCGCTGACGTTGAAGTGGGCGCGTGAAATGGGCGTGCCATTAATGCAGGCGATTGATCTGATTTCGTGGAAGCCCGCGCAAATCCTGGGAGTATCGGGCGGCAATCTGTCGGTCGGCAGTTGCGCCGACATTTGCGTGTTCGACGAAAACGCCGACTGGATCGTCACCTCCAAATCGCTGTTCAGCCAGAGCGACAACTCGCCCTTCCTCAACCATCCGATGCAAGGCCGGGTGCGCTACACCTTGATTGACGGCCATCTCGATTTTGAGTCCTCGCACTGATCGACCCCGCGTGAGCCATGGCGGATAAATTTCCCGCCATGCGCTGCGCCTCCTGCCTGTTGCCCCTTGTCAGCCTGCTTGCCGGCGCCCTCGCCGTCGGCGGCTTCGCCCCGCTCAATTTATGGCCGCTGCCGCTGTTGAGTCTGGCGCTGCTGTTCGGGCTGCTGACGCGCGTGTCGACGCGACGCGCCGGATTTCTGCTTGGCTTCACCTGGGGGCTGGGTTTCTTCCTGACCGGGGTCAGCTGGGTTTACGTCAGCCTGTCGGTATATGGCGGCATGTCGATGGGGCTGGCCGGACTGGCCACGCTTTTATTCTGCAGCGTATTGACGCTGTTCCCCGCGCTGGTAGGCGCGCTGCAGGCACGCTGGACCCTTCCCCCCGCACGCAAGCTGCTGCTCGGACTGCCGCTGTTGTGGGGGATGTCGGAATGGGTACGCGGCTGGGTGCTCACCGGTTTCCCCTGGCTCAACCTGGGCTATTCGCAGGTGCCTGCCAGCCCGCTGGCGGGTTATGCGCCGGTGCTGGGGGTGTATGGCGTGTCGTTTGTCATGGCCTTGATCGCCGCGTTGCTGGCGTGGAGCCTCAGCCCGCTGCGCCGGCCTGCACTGCGCGCCTGGGCCATCGCCGCGATGCTGGCGCTGGGGGTAGGCGGTCAGGCCTTGCGCGGCATCGTCTGGACCACACCCATCGGCGCCCCCACCTCGGTCGCACTGCTGCAAGGCAATATCCCGCAGGACATGAAATGGCAGCCCGACAAGACCCGCGCCACGCTGGACAGCTACGCGCGCATGGCTGCCGCCTCCCCCGCGCAACTCATCGTCTTGCCCGAAACCGCGCTGCCGTTGTTCGAGTCTGCGCTACCCGATGCCTATCGCGCCCAGCTGGCGGCCATCGGCGAAAAAAATGGCGGCGACATCCTGGCCGGCCTGCCGACCGGGTCGCTGGATGGCGCGTACTACAACAGCGTCGTCAGCCTCGGCCGCGCCGCCAGCCAGCATTATCACAAGACGCACCTGGTGCCGTTCGGCGAATATATTCCGTTGAAAGCGGTATGGGGCTGGGTGATTACCGTCCTGCATATTCCGCTATCCGATTTCGCACGCGGCGAGATCGACCAGCGCCCGCTCGCCATCGGCGGCCAGCAGGTGGCGGTCAACATTTGCTACGAGGATGCCTTTGGCGAGGAAATCATCCGCCAGTTGCCTGCGGCGACGGTGCTGGTGAATGTCAGCAATCTGGCCTGGTTCGGTGACTCGTTCGCGCCCTGGCAGCATGCGCAAATGTCGCAAATGCGCGCACTGGAGACCGGCCGCATGATGCTGCGCGCCACCAACACCGGACTTACCGCCATCATCGATCCGCAGGGTCGGTTGCTGGCCAGCCTGCCCCCCTTTACCAGTGGCAGCCTCGGCGGATCGATTCAGGGTTATGCCGGCAGTACACCTTATGTACGCTGGGGCAATGCTGCGGTGCTGGTACTGTGGGGCTTGCTGGGAATGGGATTGCTGCTGACCCGCCTCAAGCGGCGGCTCTGATCCGCGTCACGTTGCGCCCACCGCGTTTGGCTTCCAGCAAGGCGGCATCCGCCCGTGCCAGGGCTTCGTTTTCTTCCTTGTCGTCGCGGCTGTATTCCGACAAGCCGCCGCTCCACGACAGCCGCTGCGTCACGCCCTTGATCAGCTCCACGCTTTCCGGCATGTTGGTGCGCAAGCGGTCGGCCAGCTCCTGTGCGCGATCCAGCGGCGTAAAGGGAAACAGCACGCAGAACTCGTCGCCGCCCAGGCGTGCAATAAAATCACTGTTGCGCAGCGTGACTTTAAGCGCTTCGCCAAACTTGATGATCAGCTGATCTCCCGCTTCATGTCCGAAGGTGTCGTTGACCTGCTTGAAATTGTCAATATCCATAATCAGCAAGCTGTGCGACCAGCCGTCCTTCAGGCTGGCGAACAATTCCTTCTGTTTTTCGTCGAAGCTGCGCCGGTTGTTGACTTGCGACAGATGATCGAGCCGTGCCTGTGAAGTTACTTCTTTTTGTTTGCCGAGCATGATCTTGCCGATCTTCAGCATGGTCTCGAGCGGTGTGGTGAACTCCGTCAGACTCATCGGATAATCCGCGCGCAGTCGCTGCTGCCGCAAATCATTGGTGAAACGCACCAGCATGCGCAGGCTGTCGCCAACCCGATTGCGCACCGTCAACGTAAACGCCATCACCAGCACGGCGATCAGCAGACTGGTCAACAGCCAGCCCATAAAATACGGCGCGATGCGTTCGATCACGGGCTTGTCGTTGCGCCACACCGCAATCCGCCACGGGGTGCCCGCCAAAGCGATCCAGTTCGGCGGGTTGCGCGACTTGATGGCCTGATTGCCGCGCCGCATCAGCACGCTGACCGCCCCCTTATCCTGTTGTTGTTGCAATTCGGCATAGGCGGCGGCGTCCGGCAGCGGCAAAGTGTCAAACAAGGCCTGCAGTTGCGGCATGCTTTGCTCAACAATGACGACGCCCAGGCGCTGGCCTTCAGCATTGACCACCGGATGCGATATCGACAAACTGAAACTGGCGGATGCGCCCTCTCCGCCCTGCCCGGCATTGGCGATCAACCGCCGCGTGTCGCCCGGCAAAAAGCCGGGGAGCAACTGATTTTGTCCGGCAGCGACGAACATCACGGTCGCGTCCTGATTCAGCGCATGCAGATTGGCGGCCTGCGCCTGACACACCGCCGGTGTGGCAGTGGCGAAACACTCCAGCGTCTGCGGATGAGCAGCGATCAAGGCGGCGCTGCGCTGCATTGCCGTGGCCAGAAACTCAATCTGCGTGGCCATGACCGGCTTGCCAAGTTCTTCCATCACCTCCTGGGCCTGCGGCCGCGACAGGTAAATCGCGGACGTAACCAGCCCGGTCAACAGCACTAAGGCTGAAACCAGGGACAGGCCGAACCGCAATATGGACGAAGGGTGCATAAGGTGTAAGCCAGCAAGCTCCAAACTCTAAGGTTAAAATTCTCCGCAACAACAGACAGCCCAGCTTCGGGATACCTGGCAACATTGAGGGCAGCAAAATCCATGCCCCAACACAAACACACCCGGCAGGCTAGCCTGTCGGGTGTGTTTGTTATTCTGTGTAAAAAATTCCGACTTTACTGACGACCCGTACTGCCGAAGCCACGTTCGCCACGTTGACTTGTTTCAAAATCGTCCACCACATTGAATTCGGCCTGCACCACGGGCACGATGACCAACTGTGCCAACCGTTCCAGCGGGGTCAGCTCAAACGCCTGCTGGCTTCGATTCCAAGCTGAAACCATGAGCTGCCCTTGATAGTCCGAATCGATCAAACCCACCAGATTGCCCAGCACGATGCCGTGTTTGTGACCCAAACCCGAGCGCGGCAGAATCAGCGCGGCATAACCGGGATCAGCCAGATGGATGGCCATGCCCGTCGGAATCAGCCGGGTTTCGCCCGGCGCCAGTACGATTGGACTATCAATACAGGCATGTAAATCGAGTCCGGCAGCGCCGGTTGTGGCGTAATGCGGCAACTGGTCGCGCAGGCGAGCGTCGAGAATCTTCACATCCATCTTCATATTCGTCGGGTTCTCATCAGTTCAACAGGTTAAATTAGCTTGAGTAAATGCTGAATCAGGGCGCGGGCCTGGGTCAGCTTGTTGGCACGTGGCAACCGGTGCAGCCCCTGGTTGTCGAACAGCACCAGTTCAGCCGTGTCCTGTCCCAGGGTGTCCTGCGCCAGATTCCCCACCAGCAGCGGCAGGTTTTTACGTACGCGCTTGGCTTCGGCATACTCAGCCAGGCACTCGGTTTCGGCGGCAAACCCCACGCAAAACGGTGCGTTAGGCAACGCAGCCACCTCAGCCAGGATGTCGGGGGTGGCAATCAATTGCAAGGTCAGGGGTTCAGCGCTTTTCTTGATTTTGTGTGCGGCGACTGTATCTATCCGGTAATCGGCCACTGCTGCCACCGCAATAAACACCTCGCTCGGCAGCTCGGCCAGCACTGCTGCATGCATCTCGGCCGCACTTTGCACGTCGATGCGGCGCACTCCCGCAGGCGGCTCAAGACAGGTCGGACCGGACACCAGACACACCTCGGCGCCCGCCTCGGCCGCTGCCTGCGCCACCGCATAGCCCATCTTGCCGGAACTGCGGTTGGTCAGCCCGCGCACCGGGTCGATCGATTCAAACGTCGGACCGGCGGTAATCAATACCCGCTTGCCCGCCAGCGGCCCGGCCTCCAACAAACCCGGCAGCGCCGTCACTATTTCGCTGGCCTCCAGCATGCGCCCCGGCCCGATTTCGCCGCACGCCTGTTCGCCGGCGGCAGGCCCCAGCACCTTCACGTCATCCGCATGGAGTTGTTGCAGATTGCGCTGGGTCGCTGCAGCCGCCCACATTTCACGGTTCATTGCCGGAGCAACCGCCAGCGGGCAGGTACGCGCCAGACATAAGGTAGACAACAGATCGTCCGCCCGCCCCTGGGCGAGTTTTGCCAGAAAGTCGGCGGAAGCCGGCGCTACCAGCAACAGATCAGCATCGCGCGACAGATGTATGTGTTCCATGCCGTCGCCACTGGCGGCATCCCACAGCGAGGTCAGCACCGGGCGACCGGACAAGGCCTGAAAAGTCAGCGGCGTCACGAACTGCTGCGCCGCAGCTGTCATCACCACCTGCACCTCGGCACCGGCCTTGACCAGCAGGCGACACAGCTCGGCTGCCTTATAAGCAGCGATGCCGCCGGTCACGCCCAAAATGATTTTTTTATGTGTCAGCGACACGATCCCAATTCTCAACGTGCATTTCCATGACAATGCAGACATTCTAACAGGGGTGAATATGGCGATTTGCGACTGGCCGTTGGACACGCGTCCACGCGAAAAACTGCTGAAGCAGGGTGCTGCTGCGCTAACCGATGCCGAACTGGTCGCGGTATTCCTGCGCACTGGCGTCGTCGGCAAAAGCGCGGTTGATCTGGGTCGCGAACTAATCGAGCGCTTTGGCGGCCTCGGTGGGCTGTGCCGCGCCGACCAGAAATCCGCCTGCGCTGCGCCTGGCGTCGGCGAAGCCAAATACGCCCTGTTGCAGGCCGTGATGGAAATGGCGCGGCGCACGCTGGCCGAAGACATGCAGGCAGGTGACGCGCTGGCGTCACCCCACGCCGTGCGGGACTACCTGCGACTGATTCTGCGCGGCAAGGAATACGAGGTGTTTTGCTGCGTTTTCCTCGACGCACAAAACCGGGTGATCGCGGTGGAGGAGCTGTTTCGCGGCACCCTGACGCAAACCAGCGTCTACCCGCGCGAAATTGTCAAACGTGCATTGGCGCATAATGCGGCCGCGCTGATCCTGGCGCACAACCATCCCAGCGGGGTGGCCGAACCCAGCCAGGCTGACCGCATCCTCACCCGCAAATTGGCGGAAGCACTGGCCATGGTGGACGTCCGCGTGCTCGATCATTTTATCGTCGCAGGCGCGTCATCCTTATCTTTCATGGAATCCGGCCAACTTTGAACGCACACCGGACTTGCCTCATTCTCGGTGGCTATGGTATAAATCGCGGTTCTCGGGTTTGCCTCAATTGGCTGATCCCAACCAGTTAACCCTCAATTTTGGAGCAGTATCATGGCTCGCGTATGTGTCGTAACGGGCAAGAAGCCCATGGTTGGAAACAACGTTTCCCACGCCAACAATAGAACCAAGCGTCGTTTCCTGCCCAACCTGCAATATCACCGGTTCTGGGTCGAGGCCGAAAATCGCTGGGTTCGCCTGCGTTTGTCTACAGCTGCTTTGCGCACGATCGACAAGAACGGCATCGAGTCTGTTCTGGCCGATCTGCGCGCCAACGGCGTTTCGGTTTAAGGAGATCCACCATGGCTAAAGGCGGACGCGAAAAAATCAAGCTGGAGTCCACTGCGGGCACCGGCCATTTCTACACCACAACCAAGAACAAGAAGACCATGCCGGAGAAAATGGAGATCAGCAAGTTCGATCCCAAAGCCCGTAAGCATGTGATGTACAAGGAAACCAAGCTTAAATAAGCCTGGTTCCACCCAATAAAAAACCCGCCAGTTGGCGGGTTTTTTATTGGGTGAGCTCTGTGTAGATT
>JAAPAA010000031.1 GCA_012274165.1 Thiobacillaceae bacterium | reverse complement strand
TCGCCGAACTCAAGGCCTTTGCCGCATCTGAACTCGGCATCGCCGACCTGCAGGCATGGGACAACGCCTACGCCTCGGAAAAACTGCGCGTCGCGCGTTACAGTTTTTCGGACCAGGAAGTGAAACAGTATTTCCCCGAACACCGCGTGCTGGCCGGCCTGTTCAAGCTGGTCGAAACGCTCTACGGCCTGCACATCCGCGAAGACAAAGCCCCGGTGTGGCATCCCGACGTGAAGTTCTACACCCTCACCGACCACGCCGGACAAAAGGTCGGCCAGTTTTATCTCGACCTCTACGCGCGCGCTTCCAAACGCGGCGGCGCATGGATGGACGACGTCATCACCCGTCGTAGAAAGGGCGCACTGACACAGACGCCGGTGGCCTATCTCAACTGCAACTTCGCCGCGCCGGTGGGCGACAAGCCCGCGCTGTTCACCCACGACGAAGTCATCACCCTGTTCCACGAAACCGGCCACGGTCTGCATCATCTGTTGACGCAAATCGAGGAGTTGGGCGTGTCGGGCATCAACGGCGTCGAGTGGGACGCGGTCGAACTGCCGAGCCAGTTCATGGAAAACTTCTGCTGGGAATGGGATGTGCTGAAGCACATGACCAGCCACGTCGATACCGGCGCGGCGCTGCCCAAAGACCTGTTCGACAAGATGCTGGCGGCGAAGAACTTCCAGTCCGGCCTTGGCACCCTGCGCCAGATCGAGTTCTCCAGCTTCGACATGCGCCTGCACGACGACTTCGACCCCAACGGCGGGCGCAGCGCGATGGACCTGCTGAACGAAATCCGCAAGGAAACAGCTGTCATGCTGCCGCCCGACTACAACCGCTTCCCCAACAACTTCTCGCACATCTTCGCGGGCGGCTACGGCGCGGGCTACTACAGCTACAAATGGGCCGAAGTGCTGTCGGCCGACGCCTACGCGCTGTTCGAGGAAAACGGCGTGCTCTCGCCCGAAGTCGGCCACCGCTTCTGGAGCGAAATCCTCGCCCAGGGCGGCGCGCGCCCGGCACTCGAATCGTTCAAGGCCTTTCGCGGCCGCGAGCCCACCATCGACGCGCTGTTGCGGCATAACGGCATGGCGTGAGCCGAACCGGGTGGGTTATTCAAGCCCCCCCAATTAAAAACGGAACCCTCAGGCTCCGTTTTATATTGCAGCTACAACAGCTTACTTGTTCTTGTTCGCGATCATGTCCTGAATGATCGGCGCCAAGATCAGTTCCATCGCGAAACCCATCGTGGCGCCCGGCATCACGCGGGGGTTGGCGAGTTGATGAGTCTTCGCCCATGGATAACAACGGGTGCCGAGACGCCCGTTGTTTGAAGCCTGAACGTTCAGGGCTGCAGTTCGATATCGCCCGGCCGCCAGGACTTGTTGAACCATGGTTGCAGCGGGCCATACAGGCGCAACAGGGTGAACCACGACTGGCCGGGAATTGTCTGTATCCAGTTGGACTCCTTGCCGGCCGGCGCTTTCGGTCCGAAATACACGTCCACCGAACCGTCGGCGTTCACCTGCAGATCTTTCTTCTGGCTGCTGACGCTGGGGAAGCGCTGATCGGTCTGGACCATCGAACGCGTCTGGTCGCTGTACACGATCACCGACCAGAAGTTCTTCACCGGGACGTTCGGCGGCAGGGTCAACTTGTAGTTTTTGCCGCCTTCCAGCGGATTGCCGCTGGCATCCTGGGCCGTCCAGGGATAGGTTGACCCCTCTCCGACAACCTGCGTGTCCATCGCCGGCGTGACGCCGGTAGCAGCGAAGAAGAACATGGTGCGTGCATCGATGTTGGCCACGCCCGGCTGATATTCGAATTTGTAGCCGCCGAGGAATGCGTACTTCCATTTCCGGTTATCGAAATAGTAGGCGTTTGGATCGCGGCTCCGGAAGGCCAGGGCACGCGCCGTCGCGTCGCCCGCCGCGGCGGCTTCGGTGAGGATTTTCTTCATCCGCGCGTCCGGGGCAAAGGGCTTGCCCTTCTGGATACCAATGGATGCCCAGAAGCCCAGGGTGGTCGCATCGACCGAATCGGTCGGTTCATTCTGTACGACCTGATTGAGCATTTCCCAAAACCGGTAGTCCGCCGGGTTGACCATGTTGAAGGGCTTGGTGGACATGTCCACGAAGGTCACCTGGGGCGGGTTGGCAGCCTGGTCGAGCGGATAAATCCGGGTGCGTTTCTTGACCATGTCGACACCGGGCTTCGGGTCGCCGTCGACCAGGAAGCTGCGCCAGATAACCACGCTGTTGAAGGTCTTGGGCCGAACGACGGTGTACCCCTTGGGCGCTTCGCCCTTGTAGCCGGGGGGCAACAGCAGATATTTGCCGCCTTGGCCCTTGTCGGCGCCGGTGAAGCCGAGGTCGGCGACATAGTAGTACCACATGTCATTGATCACCCCGAGCACCCGGGGAGGCACCTCGATGACCAGCGGGCCTTTGCGCAGATCGATCCAGAACCAGGTGTAGGGGGTGTTGTCGTTGGCGGTGAGTTCCACCGTGCGCGAATCGACCAGCTGCTCCCAGATCGGCACCGTCTTATTGACCGGCCCCACGCTCGCGATCGCGTTAAGCCCACCTAATTGATTCACGGCAGGAATCCCCAGCATGTAGGCTTGCACGGCGCGCTGGTAGTCGAGGTTGTCGTATA
The DNA here is from genome assembly GCA_012274165.1 of Thiobacillaceae bacterium. Lineage (GTDB taxonomy): Bacteria > Pseudomonadota > Gammaproteobacteria > Burkholderiales > Thiobacillaceae > Thiobacillus. Next base: position 3,715 of record JAAPAA010000031.1, on the reverse strand, counting down.
TTTTCTGGGTGCTGGCGGTATCCGGCGAGCCGTCGACGAAGTTGAGGGTGCCGAAGCGCGTTTTGACCTTGTCCGGCGAGGCCACACCCGGCGGCATCGGCGTTGAGTACTTGTACTGCGCCGCCGCGGGGGCGCCCTTGAGCACCTGCCCGGCGCTGATGCCGGGTGTGAGTCCGATCAGGATAGCCAGGCTTGCGCAGATCGATAACAACTTACGCGTTCTCATTCCATTTCTCCTCATGCGGATGACTCATACGGGGTAAGGTCGGTTATTTGATGGGCCCGGATCACCGCAGCCCAGGCATTCTTCAAGAGACCTGCGGGTCAAATTTAGCATATGCGGGCGAGCGGCAGCCTGGTTCTTCCTGTTTGCGGTTAAGACCAATAAAAAACGGAGCCCGCAGGCTCCGTTTTTTATTGCGGCGACAACGCCTTACTTGTTCTTGTTCGCGATCATGTCCTGGATGATCGGCGCCAGGATCAGTTCCATGGCGAAGCCCATTTTGGCACCCGGCACCACGAGGGTGTTGCGGCGCGACATGAAGGAGTTCGGGATCATGTTTTGCAGGTAGGGGAAGTCCACGCCCTTGGGTTCACGGAAGCGGATGACGATGAAGCTTTCATCCGGCGTCGGGATGTCGCGCGAGATGAAGGGGTTGGAGGTGTCGACCGTGGAGACGCGCTGGAAGTTGATGTCGGTGCGCGAGAACTGCGGGGTGATGTGGTGCACGTAATCCGGCATGCGGCGCAGGATGGTGTCGACAATCACATCGGCCGAATAGCCACGCTCGGCGCTGTCGCGGTGGATTTTCTGGATCCATTCGAGGTTGACGATCGGCACCACGCCGATGCCGAGGTCAACGTGCCGGGCGACGTCGATATCGTCGGTTTTCACCAGGCCGTGCAGGCCTTCGTAGAACAACACGTCGGAGCCGCCGGGGACGTCTTCCCACGGGGTGAATTCGCCGGGGTTGAGGCTGGTGTTGAGACGCTTGTTGTGTTCGTCCGCTTCGGCATCGCTGTGGATGTAAAAGCGTTTTTTGCCGCCGCCGGTTTTGCCATAGGTTTCGAACAGTTCGGCCAGCTTGGCGAAGTGATTGGACTGCGGCCCGAAATGGCTGAACGACATGTTGCCTTCGGCCTCGGCCTTTTTGACGGCTTCCTTGAATTCGACCCGTGACAGGCTGTGGAAGCTGTCGCCTTCGATCACGGCCGCATTAATTTTTTCACGGAAAAAAATGTGCTCGAACGCGCGCTTGACGGTGGTGGTGCCGGCGCCGGACGAACCCGTGACCGCAATGACGGGATGCTTCTTGGACATGCTGGGACTCCCTGATGGATGGGTAAGTAGGAATTGAGCGAAACCGCAGCATTTTACCCGCGCAGGGCCAGGCTTGTCATCCGCGCGGGAAGCCCCGGTTTGCCGGCCTTACATGGAAAATTCGAGCCGTTCCTCCAGCTTTTTCAATGCGGCTGCGGCACAGGCGGCATCTTTTTCGCCACCCGGCGCGCCGGACACGCCCACCGCGCCGATCAGGCTGCCGGCGGCATGAATGGGCAGCCCGCCTTCCATGACGATAAGGCCATCGATATGGTTGAGCTCAGGCCGGATGTCGCCACGCGCGGCGAGGACTGCGCCGGAATCGATCCCCGACATGATGGACAAACCCGCCTTGCGCTCGGCGATTTCCAGCGTGTAGCGCGGCGCCAGGGTGTCGCGCAAAGCGGCCTGCACGTTGCCGGCGCGATCCAGCACGACAGCGGAAACGGTATAACCGCTTTGACGGCACGATTCGACCGAGGCCGTGGCGATGTCTCGCGCCAGTTCCAGGCTGATCTGCTTGACCGGCAGCATGTCTGGCTGAGCCGCGATGGCAGGCAGGGATGCGGTGAGCAGCGCGATGATATGCAAGGCTTTCATGGTGTTCTCCTTGGTTGGTCAGGGATAGCAATTAATGATGCGATAGCCTCGTTGTGTCAGCAGCGCGGGCAGGCCATCGTTGCCGGTGAGATGAAGCGCGCCGACTGCCACGAACGGGGTGTGGCCGTCACTGAGCATCTGGTCGATTTTATCCGCCATGCGCTGGTTGCGCTCGGTGAACAGCTTCTGCTTCATCCAGTTCGCGGAACGTGGCGTGTCCTCGAATGACTTGAGGGTGAGCTGCTGTAGCGCCACCGGATCGTGGGCGAGCCAGGCAGCAATGAGCGCCTGGGTATCCACTTGCATGTCATCTTTTTCAAGATAGCCGAGCGTCTCGTCGAGGTAAACGAGTTGATCCTGCGGCGGGATGCTGTCGAACAGCTGAAATTGATAATCGATGCCTTCCAGTTCGGCAACCGGTTTGTGGAGCGCGTTCGCGATGGCAATGAAATAAAACTCGGTGGCGTATTCAAAGCCGTATCCCAATTTTTTCAACGCGCCCACCGTGAGCGTCAGCGTCGCCATCCAGGGCTTCCAGGGCTGTACCGACTCACGGGGGATGTCCAGAGCGTCGAGCTGGGTGTGCAGGCGCTGCATGAGCGCGGGCGGTAGCGTACTGTCGAGCGTTTGCGGCGGTGGCAGCGCAGCGTAGCGCTGCAACCCGGCCTGCATCTTGTCGATCTGGCTGGCGTCGAGCTCCACCATCAGTTCGCTCGACTGCGCCAGTGCCTGCGTGGTGGCGAGGTCCAGCGGAAAAAAACTTGCCTTGCCGACGTGAATCGTGCCGAACAGATACGCGGTTTGCCCATTCTTGCTGATTGCGTAAAGCAGCCCGCGCGGGGGCGCTGCCTGCATTTGTCGCAGCGCGTCCGCGGCGGCGGCTTCGGTGACAGCAGGTGCCGCCGGGGTGAGCCCGGATTCCGCCCAGACCCCCTGCCATCCGGCCAGAAGCAAGATCAAAAGCAAACGGGTGATGCGCTTGGACATGGATGGCTTTCGAGTCAGGAATGAGCCCACAGCAGGTAGGCGGCTGCTGACGGGAAGGGCTGGGTATAATTGCCAGTCGGCATTCCCGCCTATTTGAGCAGTTTTCATGCAAGAAAAATACCTTCCCGCGGAAATCGAGCACGCCGCGCAGGCGCAATGGACCGCCAGCCAGACCTACCGCGCCAGCGAGGCGTCCGGGCGACCCAAATACTACTGCCTGTCGATGTTCCCCTACCCGTCGGGAAAACTGCACATGGGCCACGTGCGCAACTACACCATCGGCGACGTGCTGGCGCGCTACCATACCCTGCGCGGCTTCAACGTGATGCAGCCGATGGGCTGGGACGCGTTTGGCCTGCCCGCCGAGAACGCGGCGATTGCCAACAACGTGCCGCCCGCCGCCTGGACCTACGCCAACATCGACCACATGCGCACGCAATTGCAGGCGCTGGGCCTGGCGATCGACTGGTCGCGCGAGCTCGCCACCTGCAAGCCGGACTACTACCGCTGGGAACAGTGGCTGTTCACCCGCCTGTTCGAAAAAGGCGTGATCTACAAGAAGATGGCCACGGTCAACTGGGACCCGGTCGACCAGACCGTGCTGGCCAACGAGCAGGTGATCGAGGGCCGCGGCTGGCGCTCCGGTGTGCTGGTTGAAAAGCGCGACATCCCGATGTACTTCTTCCGCATCACCCAGTATGCCGACGAGTTGCTGAGCGGCCTCGACACCCTGCCGGGCTGGCCGGAGCGGGTGAAGACCATGCAGGCCAACTGGATCGGCAAGAGCGTCGGCGTGCGCTTCGCTTC
>JAAPAA010000289.1 GCA_012274165.1 Thiobacillaceae bacterium | reverse complement strand
GTCACGGTGAAGTCGGCGATCACGCCGTCCTTCATCGGCCGGATGGCGACGATGTTGCCGGGCGTCTTGCCCAGCATCTGCTTCGCCTCCTTGCCTACCGCCTGAATTGTCTTCTTGCCGCTGGGGCCGCCTTCCTGACGGATGGCGACGACCGAAGGTTCGTCGAGCACGATGCCTTTGCCGCGCACATAGATCAGCGTGTTGGCCGTGCCAAGGTCGATGGCCAGGTCATCGGAAAAATAACCGCGTAGAAATCCGAACATTTGCTAGTGTTCCAATCCGAAGTGGGGCTGGTAAATACGTTATAATACCGCACTTTAACGCACCATTTAAGCCCAAATTCCATGCCGTTGTCCCTGCCCGAGGTCAAGCGCATCGCCTGGCTCGCCCGCATCGAAATTACTGATGCCGACGCCGCCGCCGCGCAAGGCCAGCTGAACGGCATATTCGGGCTGATCGAACAGATGCAGTCGGTGGATACCGCAGGCGTAGAGCCGATGGCGCACGCCCAGGACGTGGTGCAGCGCCTGCGCGAGGACTGCGTCACCGAGACCGACCAGCATGCGCTGTTCCAGACGATCGCGCCGCAGGTCGAGGACGGCCTGTACCTGGTGCCAAAAGTGATCGAATAGTCACCCGTTGCAAAATGAAATTTTGCAACGCCCGATATAGGGGAGTATGAGGGGAGGTCCCCCAAGGGGACTTTCCCGTCGAGCGGGATCGAGACCTTCGGGGCGTATCCTCTCATTTTGAAACAAACTATAAGGCCCAGGCCTGTCGCACCGCGCTGCACTGGCAGCGGTTCGCGCGCCTCGCTGCACATGATCAATCTCACCCTCAAACAGCTTTCCGCCATGCTCGCGCAGAAGCAGCTGTCCAGCGTCGAACTGACGCAATCCTGCCTGGAGCGCATCGCGCGTCTCGATCCCGGGCTCAATGCCTTCGTCACCGTCGACGCGGAAAAGAGCCTGGCGCAGGCGCGCGCGGCCGACGCGCTGATCGCCGCGGGCAGAGCGCAGCCGCTCACCGGCATTCCGGTGGCGCACAAGGATATTTTCTGCGCCAAAGGCTGGCGCACCAGCTGCGGCTCGAAGATGTTGGCGAATTTCGTCAGCCCCTATGATGCGCATGTGGTGGAAAAGCTGAACGCGGCCGGGGCGGTGCTCCTGGGCAAGACCAACATGGACGAATTCGCGATGGGCTCGTCCACGGAAACCTGCTTCTTCGGCCCGGTCAGGAATCCCTGGGACCGCGCGCGCGTTCCCGGCGGCTCCAGCGGCGGCTCGGCGGCGGCGGTGGCCGCGCGCATGGCGCCGGCGGCGATCGGCACCGACACCGGCGGCTCGATCCGGCAGCCCGCGGCGCTGTCCGGCATCTGCGGCCTGAAGCCGACCTACGGCGTGGTCTCGCGTTATGGCATGATCGCCTTCGCTTCGAGCCTGGACCAGGGCGGGCCGATGGCGAAGAGCGCGGAGGACCTGGCGCTGATGCTCAATGCGATGGCCGGATTCGACGCGCGCGATTCGACCAGCCTCGAGCGGCCGGCCGAAGACTACACCGCCCAGCTCGAATTGCCGCTGCAGGGCCTGCGCATCGGCGTGCCGAAGGAGTATTTCGGCGCGGGCCTGTGCGCAGATGTGGCCGCGGCGGTGGAGGCGGCGCTGGCGCAGTTCGAACGGCTCGGGGCAACGCGCATATCCATCAGCCTGCCCAATTCCGGGCTGTCGGTGCCTGCCTACTACGTGATTGCGCCGGCCGAGGCCTCATCCAACCTGTCGCGCTTCGACGGCGTGCGCTACGGCTATCGCGCGCCCGAGTATGCCAACCTCGCCGACATGTACTGCAAGAGCCGCGCGCAGGGCTTTGGCGCCGAGGTGAAGCGGCGCATCCTCATCGGCACCTATGTGCTGTCGCACGGCTACTACGACGCCTACTACCTCAAGGCGCAGAAAATCCGCCGCCTGATCGCGCAGGATTTCGCCGCGGCCTACAGGCAGTGCGACCTGATCCTCGGACCGACCTCGCCCAGCGTCGCATTCGCACTCGGCGCCAAGAGTTCGGATCCGGTGCAGATGTACCTGATCGACATCTATACGGTCGCGGCGAATCTCGCCGGCCTGCCGGCGATGTCGATCCCCTGCGGTTTCGGCGAGGGCGGCATGCCGGTGGGGCTGCAGCTGGCCGGCAACTATTTCGCCGAAGCGAAAATGCTCAACGCCGCGCACCAGTACCAGCTCGCGACCGACTGGCACCTGCGCCAGCCCGCGGGGACGGAGTAGGCGATGGACTGGGAAACCGTCATCGGCATCGAGACCCATGCGCAGCTCTCGACCGCGTCGAAGATATTTTCCGGCGCGGCGACGCAGTTCGGCGCGGCGCCCAATGTGCAGGCCTGCGCGGTGGACATCGCGTTGCCCGGGGTGCTGCCGGTGCTCAACAAGGGGGCGGTCGAGCGGGCCATCCGCTTCGGCCTCGCCGTGGGCGGGCCCGAGCTCATCAGCCGCCGCTCGGTGTTCGCGCGCAAGAATTATTTCTATCCCGACCTGCCCAAGGGCTACCAGATCAGCCAGTACGAGCTGCCGGTGGTCACCGGCGGCGTGATCAACATCGTGCTCGAAGGCGGCATCAAGCCGATCCAGCTCACGCGCGCGCACCTGGAGGAGGATGCCGGCAAGAGCCTGCACGAGGACTTCCACGGCATGAGCGGCATCGACCTCAATCGCGCCGGCACGCCGCTGCTGGAAATCGTGACCGAGCCCGACATGCGCAGCGCCGAGGAGGCCGTGGCCTACGCCAGGACGCTGCACGCGCTGCTGCGCTGGATCGGCATCTGCGACGGCAACATGCAGGAGGGCTCGTTCCGCTGCGACGCCAACGTGTCGGTGCGCCGCCCGGGCGGCCCGCTGGGGACGCGGCGCGAGATCAAGAACCTCAATTCCTTCCGCTTCCTGCAGCAGGCGATCGAATACGAAGTACGCTGGCAGATAGGCACGCTCGAGGACGGCGGCAGCATCCAGCAGGCGACGGTGCTGTTCGATCCGGACAAGGGCGAGACGCGCATGATGCGCACCAAGGAAGATGCGCACGATTACCGCTATTTCCCCGATCCGGACCTGCTGCCGCTCGCGATTGATGACGAAATGATCAAGCAGATCGCGTCCGAGCTGCCGGAGCTGCCGAAGGCGAAGAGCGAGCGCTACCGACTGAATTTCGGATTGCCGACCGTCTACGTCGTGTCGCTCACACAATCCATCGAGGTCGCCACGTATTTCGAGGAAGTCATCGCGGGCGTTGGCGCTGACAACGCCAAGCTGGCGGCAAACTGGATACTGGGCGAACTGGCCGGTGCGCTCAATGGCGCCGGCACGGATATCAGCGAATCGCCGGTGTCGAGCATGCAGCTAGCCGGACTGCTGCTGCGCATTCGCGACAACACCATTTCCGGGAAGATGGCAAAAGACGTGTTCGACGCGATGTGGGCGGGCGAGGGCGACGCGGACGCGATCATCGACAAGCGCGGGCTGAAACAGATTTCGGACGCGGGCGAGCTCGAGAAAATCGTCGATGCCGTGCTCGCCGCGAATCCGAAATCCGTGGACGAATACCGCGCGGGCAAGGAAAAGGCGTTCAATGCGCTGGTCGGCCAGGCGATGAAAGCGACCAGGGGCAAGGGCAACCCGGCCCAGATCAACGAAATCCTGAAGAAGAAGCTCGCCGGCTGATTATTTCTTAGCCGCAGACTTGGGTTTTGCGCCGGTCAACTCCTGATAGCGGCGCTTGTCTTCGTCGTATTTCGCGTTTATTTCGCCAAGTTCCTTCTGCTTTGCCGCGAGCGCGTCCTGCTGCACCTTGAGGTCCATCTCGCTGTTCTTGAGATCGTCCTGGAGCTTCTTCGGCATCGGTTTCTTCGCGTAGAATTCCTTTTCGGCCGCCAGTTTCTTGGCGCGCTCGCGCGCTTCGTCGATGCGTTTCTGGATCTCCTTCGACGCCTGCTCCGCCTGCTTCAGCGCGCGCTGGCGCCCGTCCTCGATGTCTTTTTCGCTCGAATAGGTGTTGAGCAGCGCCTGGTTCTTGCGCTTCTCCTCCCGCGCCAGCGCCTCTTCCTCCTTCTTGCGCTTGTCTTCGGCTTCGCGCGCCGCCTGCTGCTCGGGCGTCAATGCGGCCTCGCGCTTCTTCACCACCGTGCCCTGCTTGGACAGCTCGTCCATTTCCTTGCCCAGGCATGCCGCCGGCGGCCGGTCGGTATAGTAGGTCTTTCCCTTCTCGTCCTTGCATTTGTACAAGGCCGACGCGGGAGCAGCCGCGAACAGCAGCAGGGCTGCGACAATCAGGGCTGGCGCTTTAGGCATGAGCATCCGCTCCGTAAAGTTGGCGGTAGTTTTCGATTTCGAGCAGTTGCGGCGCCAGTTCGGGCCTGGCGCCGAGATACTGCAGCAAGTCGTCGAGGTCGGCAATGGCGATCACCGGCAGGCCGAGCTGCTCGCGCACTTCCTGCACCGCCGAGCGTTCGCCGGCGCCGCGCTCCAGCCGGTCGAGCGCGATGGCGACGCCGCAGGGCGTGGCGCCTTCGGCGCGGATCAACTCGACCGATTCGCGCACCGAAGTGCCGGCCGAGATCACGTCGTCCACGATCAGCACCCGTCCGGCGAGCGTTGCGCCGATGGTGCGTCCGCCCTCGCCGTGGTCCTTGGCTTCCTTGCGGTTGAAGCTGTAGGGAACATTGCGCCCGGCCCGTGCCAGCGCGATCGCGATGCCCGCCGCAAGTGGTATGCCTTTGTAGGCGGGGCCGAACAGCATGTCGAAAGGCGCTTCCGCGGCGAGGATGGCTTTCGCGTAGAATTCACCGAGCCGCCCGAGCATTGCACCGTCATTGAACAGGCCGGCGTTAAAAAAATAGGGCGACATGCGCCCGGCCTTGGTCTTGAACTGGCCGAAGCGCAGCACGCCGCAATCGATGCAGAAGGCGATGAACTCTTTGCGAAAATCCGACATTTGCCAATCTTGGTGCGCGCTATGGCGCGCGTGAATCCATCCATGTTACGCATTATCACGGCCAATCTCAACGGCATACGCTCCGCCGTAAGCAAAGGTTTGCTCGAATGGCTCAGCCTGCAGAAGGCCGACGTGGTCTGCATGCAGGAGGTGAAGGCGCAGCTGCCCGATCTAGCGCCCACGACGCTCCACCATCATCCCTACACGGGGCATTACAGCTGCGCCGAGAAGAAGGGCTACAGCGGCGTCGGCATGTATTGCCGCAAACCGCCGGACAAGGTCAGCAAAAGCTTCGGCTCGCCGGAGTTCGACGCCGAAGGCCGCTACCTGCGCGCCGATTTTGGCGATCTCCGCGTGATCTCGGTCTACTTTCCCTCGGGCTCGAGTTCGGAGGAGCGCCAGCAGGCCAAGTTCCGCTTTCTGAGCGAGTTCATGCCGCATCTGGGTGAACTCAGGGCGAGCGGGCGCGAGGTCGTCATCTGCGGCGACTGGAATATCGCGCACAAGGAAATCGACCTGAAGAACTGGCGCAGCAACCAGAAGAATTCTGGTTTTCTACCCGAGGAGCGCGCCTGGCTCAGTCGGGTGTTCGACGAACAGGGCTGGGTCGATGTCTACCGCCGCCTGCACCCGGACACGACGGGCGAAGCCTATACTTGGTGGTCGAACCGCGGCCAGGCCTGGGCCAAGAACGTCGGTTGGCGCATCGATTACCATATCGCCACGCCAGGCATCGCGGCCAAGGTGAAGAAGGCCGCGGTCTTCAAGGAACAGCGCTTTTCCGATCACGCGCCGCTGACCATAGACTACGACTGGACCTTGTAGCGTCGGTCGGGCTGAGCGGGGTTGTCCCGGGCCTGGTGTCGCGCGGCAGCACGATAGTCGCCGGCAAAGCGGGCGGCTTCGTCGCCAGGATGGTCGCGTCTCCGCGTCTTTTGCGCTCACCGGATGCAGCAGAAGTCATGGCCGGAGCAGACAGTACATGGCATTGCGATACAATTCAGGAGAATGTGTAACTAGCCGGGTCAAGCCATGAATACTCCCGCCGCCGCGTCGGCCGCCGGTGCTTCGGTATGCGATGTACTGGTAATCGGTGGCGGTCCCGCAGGCGCGACAGCCGCCGCGCTGCTGGCCGAGCGCGGTTACCGCGTGAGTCTGTTCGAAAAAGCGCGCCATCCGCGGTTTCATATCGGCGAATCGCTGCTGCCCGCCAATCTGCCGCTGCTTGAAAGACTCGGCGTGGCCGGCGCCGTGAAGGCCATCGGCATGGAAAAATGGGGCGCGGAATTTGTCTCGCCCTGGCATGCGCACAAACAATCGTTTGAATTCGCCGATGCGATGGACAAATCCATGCCCATGGCCTACCACGTGCGCCGCGCCGAGTTTGACGAAATTCTGATCCGCAACGCCAGCCGCAAGAATGCCCGTGTAGTCGAAGGCTGTCAGGTGCGGGAGGTCGATTTCCTGCCCGATAATGCCGGGGCGCTGGTGCAGGCCCGCCATGACGACGGCAGCATCGAAACGGTGCACGCGCGCTTTGTGCTGGATGCGTCGGGCCGCGATACCTTTCTCGGCAATCGCCTGAACGCCAAGCGGCGCAACAGGAAGCACAACAGTGCCGCCATCTACGCCCACTTTTCCGGGGCCGAGCGCAATCCGGGCAAGGCCGCAGGCAATATCACCATTTAATGGTTCGAACACGGCTGGTTCTGGTTTATCCCGCTGAGCGGAGGCACGGCGAGCGTCGGCGCGGTGACCTGGCCGTATTACCTGAAAACGCGCGACAAGAAATCGCTTGAGCAATTCTTGCGCGAAACCATCGCGCTGTGCGCACCGTTGAGCGCGCGGCTGAACCATGCGCAACTGAGCTCGCCGGTTGAAGCCACCGGCAACTATTCCTACGTCTGCGATCGCACCCACGGCAGCAATTATCTGCTGCTGGGCGACGCCTATACTTTCATTGACCCGGTGTTTTCTTCCGGCGTGATGCTGGCCATGCACAGCGCCTTTGTCGGGGCCGACACCGTGGACACCTGCCTGCGCCACCCGCAGCGGGCGGCCGCTGCATTGAAGAAATTCGACTACACGATGCGCCTTGGTCCGAAGGCGTTTTCCTGGTTTATCTATCGGGTTACCAACCCCACCATGCGCAATATGTTCATGCAACCGCGCAATATTTTTCGCGTAAAGGAGGCGCTGCTGTCGGTGCTGGCCGGCGACGTGTATGGCGAAACCCCGATTCGCGGCCCGCTGCTGTTGTTCAAAGGACTGTATTTCGCGACCAGCGCGCTCAATTTCAGGCGCACGTTGAAGGCATGGCGGGCGCGCAAACGCAATATCCGGGCTGTGGATGAAACCGGCGCAGCGATGAATTGATCATGCGTGCCGCATTGCGTACGTTGGTGAACGGCTACGATTACCTGGTTCTGTATCTTGGCCTCGCCTGGCTGGGGGCGCTGTGCCTGGCCTGGACGCCGATTGCGATCATTGCTTACCCGCTGCTGTCTGAGCGCCGGGGGCGGGCACTGGGGCGTTACGTCATCATGGCGGTGTTTCGCTTTTACCTCGCCAGCCTGAGCCTGTCGCGCCGGTGCAGCTTTGACCTGGCGGCGCTGGATGCGCTGCGCGATGCACCGCCGCTGATCCTTGCGCCCAATCATCCGTGCATGCTGGATGCCGTGATGGTGATTTCACGCCTGCCCAATGTCGCCTGCGTGCTTAAAGCCGATTTGATGAAAAACCTCTTTCTCGGTGCGGGCGGCCGCCTGGCGCGCTACATCCGCAATGAGCCGGTGCGGCGCATGGTGCAACTGGCAACCGGGGATTTTGCCTGCGGCAGCCACCTGCTGCTATTCCCGGAAGGCACCCGCACCACCCGATGCCCGGTCAATCCGCTCAAGGGCAGCATCGGCCTGATCGCGCATCATGCGCAGGTGCCGGTGCAGACGCTACTGATAGAAACCGACTCGGCATACCTGAGCAAAGGCTGGCCCCTGTTCCGCAGACCGCCGATGCCGATCCACTATCGGGTGCGTCTGGGCAAACGCTTTGAGCCGCCGCAGCATACCCGGCGCTTCATGGCTGAACTCGAACACTACTTTGCGCACGAGCTGGCGCAAGGCACGGCATCTCACCCGGCCGATTGCTTGCTGCGGCAGCCCGAGCGCGCGCCGGATCTCATTTCCCGCTCGCCGCAATGATTGCCGCCTCGACCACGCATCTCGGCCTGATTCCGAGCTATGACCCCGGCGCCAAGGTCTATGAAACCGTGCGTGCGGCGCGCCAATACTGGACCCCGGTGTGGGTGGTGGTAGACGGCAGCACCGACGGCAGCGCCGAAGGTTTGCTGGCGCTGGCAGCGCAGGACGCCGGCCTGCGCGTGATCGTCCTGCCGCGCAACCAGGGCAAGGGCGCGGCAGTGCTGCATGGCCTGAACGAGGCGGCAGCGGTGGGATTCAGCCACGTATTGACCATGGATTCGGACGCACAGCACCCGCCCGAACTCATCCCTGTGTTCATGGCGGAATCATCGAGGCAGCCGGCCGCAATGATCCTGGGCGTGCCGGTATTCGATGCCAGTGCGCCGAGCCTGCGCGTAAAAGGTCGGCGCGTATCCAACTGGTGGGCCAATCTGGAAACGCTGTGGGCGGGCATTGGCGACTCGCTGTTCGGGTTCCGCGTGTATCCGGTGGATGCGCTGCGCAGCGTGATGCGCGATACGCGCTGGATGCGCCGCTTCGATTTTGACCCCGAGGCCGTGGTGCGTCTGTGCTGGCGCGGGGTCAGGCCGGTCAATCTGCCCGCCCCGGTGCGCTACTACCGCGCGGAGGAGGGCGGTGTGTCGCATTTCCGCTATCTGCGCGACAACGTGTTGCTGACCTGGATGTACGCGCGCCTGTTTGCCGGCTTTGTGCTGCGTTTGCCCGCCTTGCTGGTACGGCGCGCGCGCACGGGCTTGAGCCGGTGATTCTTATCCGTCGGCCTTGACCGCCTGATATTCCGAAAACACGCCGAGTTCCAGATGCCGTTCAACCCGCGTCAGGCCTGCAGCGCGCAGCGTCGCCAGCACTTGTTCGGGGGGGACACAGGCTTCGATGCTATCCCAGTGGTAGCGCCAGATTGTCGCGGTATCTTTTTGCCGGGTAACGAGTCGCGTCAGGAGCGGCAGCACGCTGCGCATATAGGTTTTAAGCAGCCAGTGCCCAAAGCGGTTTTGCGCCGGGGTTATTTCAAGCAGGCATAGTCGGCCGCCGGGCTTCAACACCCGCTCAAACTCCGCAAAGGCCACGGCCAGATCGCTGATATGGCGCAGCGCATAGCCCATGCTCAAAAAATCGAAATGATTGTCCGGAAAAGGCAAGGACTCGGCGCGGCCTTCGAGCAACACCATGGCCTCAGGCAACTTTGCGGCGGCCATCATGCCGGGGCTGGGATCGACCCCCGTGACCAGGCCGGCATCGCCGGCCAGAATGCAGGCTTGCGCTGCAAGCAGGCCGGTGCCCACGCCGACGTCCAGTACCTTCATGCCCGGCTTCAAGCCGCCGCGAACGAGCGCCTGGCGCCGATAGCGGGGACCGGATCCCCATGCAAAAATCGCCTCAATATGGTCGTAATCCGCCGCGGTCTTGTCGAACATCTCGCGCAAATAAGCCTGCCGATCCTGCTCGGTTTCGTAGTAATCGGTCAGCGGGACGTGCGGTGCATGCGCGGGAGCCGGTTTAGGGGTGGACATGTTGTCGCTCGCCTTCATATGATGCCGCCGTTGATGGAGATAATCTGTCCGGTAATATAAGCCGCCTGCATCGAAGCGAGAAACCCGATCAGGTCGGCAACTTCGGCGGGGGTGCCGGCGCGTTTCATCGGCACCATGCGCGCGATCGCCTGGGCGTCGAACGCAGCTGCGCTCATGGGGGTGTCGATTATGCCGGGCGCAACGGCGTTGACGGTGATGCCCCGGCTGGCGACTTCCTGCGCCAGCGACCTGGTGGCCGCATTGAGCGCGCCTTTGGCGGCGGAATAATTGACCTGACCGCGATTGCCGGTCAGCGCGGCGATGGAAGACACATTGATAATGCGCCCCCAGCGGCTGCGTATCATCGGCAGCAGCAGCGGCTGGGTGACATTGAAAAAACCGTTGACGGATACGTCCAGCACCCGGTGCCACTGCTCGGCGCGCATGCCCGGGAACACGGCGTCGTCATGGATGCCGGCGTTGTTGACCAAAATCTGGATCGGCTGGTGTTCGACCAGAGGGGTCAGCACCTGGGCGACCGCGGCGCTGTCGGTGACGTCGAATGCCAGCATCTGCGCGCTGCCGCCGCCTGCACAGATGGCATCGGCCAGCGTCTGTGCGGCTTGCAGCCCGCGATGGGCATGAATATAGACGTGGCAGCCATCGGCGGCAAGACGGCGGCAAACCGCTGCGCCAATGCCGCCGCTGCCGCCCGTGACCAGGGCATTTTTCATGGTGCCTCCCCCGCGGCGGGTGTGAGTGCGTCAGCATTGAGCACGACTGCGGCGCGCCCATCCAAGAGGAGGCGACCCGCTGCACTGACGCTGAACTGGTAAAGAATATTGCCTTCGCTGCGCGTGATGCAGGTGGCTTCCACCAGCAGATCGGCGGCGATGTCGTCCAGTCGCGGCACCCGCAACTGTGCGCCGCGCACGCTGACCAGATAACCGACCCGGGCGCTGCTGCTGTCGGGCGGCGCGAGCAAAGCGCCGTGCACGGCCATCGCCTGTGCCGCGTATTCGATGCCGCAGGCGGCACCGAGCCGGCCGTAAGCGCGCAGGGGGTTGTCGGCGGCGCGGTGACTGCTCGCGCGGCAGCGGATGCGCTCGCGATCCCACGCCTCGACACAATCCAGCAGGCACATGCTGCCCTGATGCGGGATGTGGCGCGCAATCCAGGCGTGATCAAGTGTGGTTTGATTCAGCACGGCGAGATCGCCACGGCGAGGCGTGTGCTGTCGAGGTAATCCAGCACGACGCGTTTGTCCTGCCGCAGCGCGATGCTGCGCAACAGCGGCAAGCCGCGCGCGGCGGGGATGGCCAGGCGCAGGTTTTCAAGCGCGCTATCGTCGAGCCGGTCTGCGCCGGCCTCGGTCAGGCTGACCGTGATTTGCGCCAGCGCCCGGGCGCTGTGTTGCGGCGCGAGCACCAGGGCAATGCCAAATGCGTCAGGAATGGGGCGGGTGCTGAATAGCGGCTCCGGATAAGGCGTGTCGCACGCCAGCAAAACGCTGCGTGTGTCATCCACCACGACCTGGCTCAGCGCTTCCAGCAGACCTGCGCCGAAGCTGGCATCAAAGGCACTCAACACCGATGCGGTGGTCATCGCGCCGGTGGCGATTCCCCAATACCCGGCGGCAACGTTATGTACCGAATTGTGAAACCGGGTCGGGGAGATTAGCCGGTCATTCGAGGCGAGCATTTCGCAAATAATATGACAGTTTTCCCCATCGCCGCCGGAGGAAGAAAACACGCTCGGCAGGCTGGCTGCGTCGAGTCCGGCCGCTGCGATGGCCTCCAGCCCGGTCGCCAGGGTGAGTTTGACGATGGCGCAACTACGCCGTCGTTCCGCCGCGGGCAGCAACGCGGGCGGCGGCAGCACAGTCTTGTGCGGCTGATAGGGCTCGCGCCCACCAAGGACGGCCACGCCGTTCAGCCAGTCGGTCAACCCGGGCCCGAGCAGGCCGATGCCTTCGATATACGCGGTTAGTGGCTGCATGCGTCTAGTGCGCGCGCGCAAAAACCAGGCTGCAATTGGTGCCGCCGAATCCAAACGAATTGCTGAGCATGCGCGCTACCGGCTGCGCGCGATTCTGCAGCAGATAATCCACGCCCAGCGCCGGATCGACCTGCTCGGTATTCAGCCCCGCAGGCAAAAAGCCGTGCTGCAGCCCCAGGGCGCAAATCACCGCCGCCACGCCGCCGGCGGCACCCAGGGTGTGGCCAGTGGCGCCTTTGGTGGAACTGCAGGGCGTGTCCGGGCCGAATACAGTTCGAATTGCCTTGGCCTCCGCGGCGTCGTTGCTTTGGGTAGCCGTGCCGTGCAGGTGGATATAGTCGATTTCGGACGCCTTCAATCCTGCCGTCTTCAGCGCATCCTGCATCGCCATGCGCGCACCCAGGCCGTCCGGATGCGGCGATGACATGTGATGGGCATCGCTGGACTCGCCGATGCCGAGCAGCAGCACGGCGTCGGCATCCAGGCCTTCCGCGGCGCGCTCCAGCAGTGCGAAGGCCGCCGCTTCGCCAATCGATATGCCGTTGCGTTGCGCATCGAACGGACGACATGCGCGTTCCGAAATCAGGCCGAGCGCGCTGAATCCGTACAGCGTCGTCAGACACAGCGAATCCACGCCCCCCACCACGGCCGCGTCTATCAGCCCCGTCGCCATCATGCGTCGCGCTGACGCAAATACCTTGGCGCTGGACGAACACGCCGACGACACCGCCACCGCCGGACCCGTCAGTCCAAAATAATGGCGCGTGAAATCGGCAACGGAGAACGTGTTGTGTGTGGCGCGGTAAACGAAGTCCGCGGGGAGTGCGCCGGTCACCGGGTCGCGCCGCCGGTAGGCCCGCTCGGTTTGCAGAATGCCTGAGGTGCTGGTGCCGAGAATCACGCCGATGCGCTGCGCACCGTATTTCGCGATGGCAGCGCGCACTGCCCCGGCGAAACCGTCCTGAGTCAATCCCAGCAAGGCGAGCCGGTTGTTGCGGCAATCGAAGTCGGACAGGTGCGCGGGAAGCTGCACCGCATCCACCCCCGCCACCTCGCCGACGAACGTCGCCAGGTCCACCGTATCAAACGCGCACGGCGCGAGCCCGCCGCGACGCTGGCGCAGCGCGGCGAGAGTCTGGTCCAGGCCGCGGCCGATGCTGCTGGTCGCGGTGAAATGGGACAGCCAGAGCGGGCTCAAAGAAAAGCAGGCCAATCGTAGGTAAAGGGGAAGTTTAGCAAGTTCCGGTGCCTGATTTGGATCATAAGGACGCGATGGTCGATTTCGCCGCTTACGCGCCGCTTATGCCCGCGTGCAGGCGCTGCCGCAACGACACCGTGGCAGCGGGCACCCCCAGCATTAGACCGGCCAGCACATCCATCGCCACATGCTGGCGTGTTGCCACCGCGGAATATACGATGCCGATACACCATGCCCAATTGACGACGACTATCCACGGCGGCGCGCCGAAGCGGCGCAGCAGGTAATGCAACCAGATGCCAGAAAATACGGCCGTTGCGGCGTGAAGCGACGGGCAGGCATTGCCCGAGGCATCCATGCTCTTCAGGAAGGCGACGTCGGGATACTGCGTCCAGTCGATATTGGGTGCGGGCACCGCCGTGGGCCAGAAGTAGAAAACGGCCAGCCCTGCCAGGCAGGTTGCGCTCATCGCCGTCGCATAGGCGTACAGCTCGCGCCGCGTCGCCAGCAATGCCGGGGGAAGCGAAACATAGACCCACAGCGATATGTACAGCGGCAGCGCCCCGGGCTGAAAGCCGATCAGCCGGTCGAGCAGGATGAGGGGCATCACCGTGATCGGGTAGGCCGGGTGTCTGAGCAGGTAGAAGTAAGCGCCGAAGAAAACGCCGATGAACACCGGCGTCCCGATGCTTTTGAGCAGAACATGACTCGATAGGACCGCTGCAAGCTGACGGTACCAGGGCGTCGGCCGACTGCTTTCGTTCAAGGCTTGCCCTCCATGGAATGTTCCAATACCGGCACGAATCAGGAAAGGGCTTGACGCAAGGTGACAAAGCGCAGATCAGCTGCCCGGGCGGCGGCCAGGACAGCGGGGAGCACTTCCAGAATAACAGGGATGCCCTCGGGCGTGCGCGCTGCATTGCCATCGTGCAGCAGCAAAATGGCGCCCGGGCGCAGTCCGCGCAACAGACTGTTCTTTACGCGAGCAGCGTCGCCGATCCGGGTGTCGAAGCCGCGCGCTGACCAGCTCGCAAGCTGCAGCGCCAGCCGCGCGAGCACCGGGTCAAGAAAAGGATTGCGCAAGCCCGCCGGGGCACGAAAGAACAAGGGACGCTGGCCCGTAATCGCAGTGAGCGTGTCCTGGGCCGCCTGCAGTTCTCGCATCAAGCCGGAATATCCCATCAGCGCAAAATAATGGCGGTGATGCTGGCTGTGGTTTTCCACGGCATGGCCGCGGCGCACGATTTCCCGGCATAAGTCCGGGTAGCGCGCGGCCATTTCGCCGACGCAGAAAAAACTCACCCGGACAGCGTAACGATCCAGCAGATCCAGCACCTGCGGCGTGACCACGGGATCGGGGCCGTCGTCGATGGTCAGGGCCAGTTCATTTCCGGCGCTGGCCGCGGCCGGCAGTCGTGTCCAGTTCGGGCCGAGCCAGTGGCTGCGCGGCCACAGCCCGAGCAGCATGAGCAGGCCGTGATCGGCAAACACGGCCCCCAACGCCCAGCGCCACCGCCCGGGTTCAGCGATGACGGCAATCACGGCCAGCAGATGCAGCGCGATGGATGCGAGGATCAAGGGCGCGGGTTGCCAGCGCGAATTACGCATCGGATTGCCTGGCGAAAATGGCTGAATAGATGAGCGCGAGAATGACGCCCGGCGCCACGGTTGTGCCCAGTGCCTGCAGTATCGACACGCCGGAAAACGAAAGCACGCCGAAACCTGCGACGGTAGTAAGGTTGGCAAACAGCATCGAGGCAAGCGTGCGGGGCGAAATCCTGTGGCTCATCGGTCCGGACTCAGCCATTGGAGGATGATCCGCCCGGTCGAAAAACAGGGCGTAATTGGAGCCCACCGCGACTACCAGCAGCAGACCCACCAGATGCAGAATAATCAATTGCTGGCCGAACACGGCCAATCCCGCCGTGACGGTGATGACCGCGGCTGCAAGCGGCGCGATGATGCGCACCACGCGCAGGGGCGAGCGCAAGGCCAATAGCAGCAATGCGATAATCGCCACCAGCCCGCCCAGCGACAACAGGATGGCTTCATGCAAGTAGCCGGAATACAGTTGATCGGACTCGGCTTTCATATCCACGAACAGTGCATCGGGCAATCCCGTGGCGCCCGCGGTGCTTAGCGCAGCGCGAATCCGGCCTGCATTGATGTCGGCACCCTTGGGTGCGGTAAGCGGCAGCAAGGCGCTCCAGTGATCGCCTTGCCGGATGAGCAACGCCGATACCGCCATGGCCATCGAGGTCTGTTCGAGATCGGCTGCCTGCAGCAAGGGCTGGCTGCGCGCGGCTGCGACATCGGCAAGAAACGGCGCAAGCAGTTGCGCACGCAGCGGCAAACCCCGAACAGCCTGCGCCAGCCGCGTTTCCAGCTCGTCCGGGGCGGGCAGGCTGGACTGGCGCGCGCGCTGCGTCGCGGCGCTGGGAAGATAACGGCTCGGGCTCTCGAACCCGGCGAGTTCGCCTTGATCGACCTGCGTTTGCAGTACCGTGGAAACCTGTTCGGAAGAGCGCAGTACGGATTCGCGGCTGGCGCCGGATACCACCACCAGGTAGCGCACGTCAGGCGCACCCATGTCGGCGCGCAGACTCGTATCGAGCGCGACGTCGGCCTGCGATACCGGGCTTAATGAAGATATCTTGTCATTCCACAAACTGGCGCGGTGCAAGACGAGGACGGCACAGGCGGCCAGCACCAGCATCAGGGCTGCCCATCGCAGTGCGGCGGCGCGCTGCACCAGACGGGCCAGGACCAGGCCGACAGCCGATATATCATGCAGGCGAAGATTCGACGGCAGCAGATGCGGCAAGACAAAGCGGGTCACCGTCGCGGCGACGAGGAGACCGGCAATCGAATACAGGCCGAGTTGCGCCAGACCCGGAAAGCCGGACAGCAGCAGCGAAGCAAAGCCGCAGATCGAGGTCAGCACACCGAGACGGATGGTCGGCCAGAAGCGCTTGATCCAGTTCTTCTGGTCTGAACCGACCTGTTCCGACTGCAGCAACAGGTAGATTGAATAATCCACCGCCTCGCCGATCAACGCGGTGCCAAATCCCAGGGTGATGCCATGTACCACCCCGAAGCCCAGGCTGACTGCCGCGATGCCTGCCAGTGCGCCGCTGATCACGGGCAGGAAACCCAATGCCAGTGCGGTGAAGGAACGATAGACCATTAACAACAGCGCGGCGATGAGCACAATGCCGACGATGGCCAGGCGGCCGACCTGACTCTTGATGGTGTCGCGCGAGCTCACCGAAAACACACCGGGGCCGGTCATCACCAGTTTGGCGGCGGGGCTTGCGCCGGATGCCGCGTCAAACGCCTGCCGGATGGCGGCCATGGCGCGTTGCTGGGCATCGATGTCGGAACCCGAAGCGCGTGTCTGCATCAGCATCAGGGCGCGCGCGCCATCGCGTGATGCCCATGCGCCATCGACCATTTTCGGGCGGGCGCCGCTGTTGAGTTGCCCCAGCAATTGCGCCATTTCGCCGGTCGGATCGCGCGGCAGCAGCGACTTGAGCAGCAGTCCGGCGGGCGAAGCGAGCAGATCAATGCTGTCGCTCAACGCGGCATGCAGGCCGTCCACGCTGAAGCGCGCAGGCACCACTGCAGGACTCAGCAGGTAGCGATGGTCGAACAGAAACGCACGGTCACGCTCGGCGCTGACGGGCTCGCCATTATCTACCGTGATAAAGGCAGGGTCGGCGCGCAGGCGCGGGGCGATTTGTTTGGACTGCCGGGCACGGGTGGACGCATCGGCGCCTTCGATGCCCACCAGAATCAGGCGCGAGGCCAGGCCGTCGCGTATCTGTTCCAGGAGCAACTGCTGTGCCGCCGTCGGGCTGCGCGGCAGGAAGGCCGATAAATCCGTGGTGACCCGGCTGCGGCTGATGACGATGCCGCAGGCGAGCATGACCGCCAGCCACAGGACGATCGCAATGCGGGCTGTCGCCGTGTGGCCGCGCTGCGCCGGGATTTGCTTCACGGCGCGGCCAATTTGTCGACGAACATGAGCGAGCTGTCACCGTCGGCCTGGGTGATTTCGATGCTGCGCACTGCGTCGCGCGCCCCCGCGATGCGGATGCGCCTGACCACCGCCTGCATTTTTTCATCCAGCGGCAGCAGCTGCAGCGTCCAGTGCTCGACTGTGCCATCCAGAATCAGGCGGTAATTGCGTTCCAACGCCTTGCGGTCGCCCGCAAGCGTGCCGCGAATGCTGTCGATGAACGCCGCCAGCTCCGGGTAATCCTGCAATTGCAGGTCGCGCTTTTGGCGGCCGCGCGCGATCACCAGAGTGCCGTGATCGATGATCATGGATTCGGGTTTGGGTTTGATGGTGCGCTTTTCCAGATAGTCGGGCGCGGTATAGAACAGCTCCCCGGAGGATTCCACCGGTTTGTCGAGCATGGCGATGAATTTCTTTTCGACAAAGCTGGCGTGCTCGGAGCGGATTTGCGCCAGGCTGCGCATGAGCTGGTCAATATCCCAGCCGGCGGCTTGACTGCGGACGGGCGCCAGCATCATTGCCAGCGCAACGAGCAGGTGTTGCATGACGCGCGGCGAAAGTACAGGGGAGGAGCGCAGGATCATCATGATTGTGGAGGCGTTGCAGCGGGCGCAGGCTGCCAGAAATCGAAAAAATTAAACCAGTTGTATGGCGCCTCGCGGCAGTATCGATCCAGCAGCGCGGCGTAACGGGTGATGGCCTCGCGCACGGCGGCTTCGCTTTGATCGCGCGCAAGCGTGGAAAAATCCGCCAGAGGGTCGAAATGGATGGCGTAGCGCTTGCCGCCCAGATACAGCCCGGTCATGAATACCACCGGACGCCGCAGCAATGCCGCCATGCGCAACGGCCCGCTGGGCAGGTTCGCGTCGGCGCCGAGGATTTGCACAGGGTACAGGGTGTCGTTGCCCAGGCTGCGATCGGTCAAAATGCCGACCGCGCAGCCCTGGTCCAGATGCTCGCGTACTTTGAGCATGGAATCAATCTGTCCCAGTGCAATGATGTCCTGCACCGCCTCCGGATTGATGGCAGCCAGCATGGCGTTGATCTTCTGCGCGTTGTCCTGATGCATGACCATGGCGACGCGAAGATCCGCATTTTTCCGGCCCAGCGCGCGGATGACCTCGAAGCTGCCCAGGTGCGCGCCCACCAGGAACAAGCCTCTGCCGTCGGCAAGCAGGCGCAGCAGCGCATCTTCGCCGTGTACTTCAAAATCGAACAATTCGTAGCGGTGGTTGACCAGGTAGACACGGTCGTGGATGGTGGCGGCAAAGGTAAAGAAATGCCGGTACATATCGCGCCAGCGGGGCCGGTGACCCAACGCACGCCCGAGATAACTGCTCGAAGCACGACGACTGGCCGGTGCAAACAGAAAAAAATAAGCGGCGATCGGGTGCAGCACGACGCGCCCTGCGCGCCGCCCCAGACGCAGTGAAATCCAGGTCATGACGCGCAACATGAGCATGTTGCTGCGCTCCGGGGTATGCGCCCAGGCGGCTCGACCGGTTGTCGGGCGCGGAGTCAGACCGGCGATTCCGGCACGATACTGCCGCTGGCAATTTTTCGCGTGCCAGCAACGATGTCGAATCGTATCGCGCCGCCGGCCGAGAGCGTGTGCTGGATCACCAGTGTTTCGCCCGGACCTGCCCGGCCCAGAAACTTGATCGAGCCGATCTCGCAGGTATCCAGCGCCATTCCAGTGGCGGCGCCGATCGCGTGCAGCGCGGCGTCCAGCAGCATCACGCCGGGGACGATGGGGGTGCCGGGAAAATGGCCGGCAAAAACGGGATGATCCAGCGGAATCGTCCAGTGTCTGGCGTTATTCATGCGAACTTGCGTGCGCTGCGCGTCTGCAACAGGGCTTGCAGCGCCGCGCGCGGCAGTTTCCCGGTGTGGTTGCGCGGCAGCGCATCGACAAACAGCAGGGGGCGCGGCAGGAAGACCGGGTCAATATGCTCGCGTAGCGCCGCCAACAGATGCGCTGCGTCCATACCGGGAGCCACCACACACGCGGCAAGCCGCGCCACGTGAGTATCGCCCGTTTCGTCCGGCATGTAGAACGCGCCATCCACCACGCCGGGAATGCTGTTGAGCAGGTGATCGAGGCTCGCCAGCGAATGCCGTTTGCCCGCGATATTGACCAGATCCGCGACGCGCCCGTGGAGCAGGAAACGCTCGTCCGAAACCGGTTCAAGGACATCGTTCATGGTGACCGCCGACTCGATGTGACCGCCGCAGGCGCGCACGTCATCACCCTCCAGCATCAATTTTACCCCGGGAAACAACTGCCATTCTGCCGTCTGCGTCGAGCGTCGGGAAGCGATCTGGCCGGTTTCGGTGCTGCCGTAGATTTCCATGAGCGGAGCATGGCAACGTGTCTCCACCTCCTGCGCGAGTCGGCCAGACAGCGGCGCGGTGGCGCATACCACCAGCGCGATTTCCGGCAGCGCCAGCCCCGCATCCAGCAAGGTGCGCAGATGCACCGGCGAAGACACCAGCACGCGCGGCGTGGGCACGGCCGCCAGTGCGGCGCAGATGTCGGCCGGGTAAAACGGCTGCGCGTGGCTGAGCGCGTTGCCGCCGTGCCATGCCATCAGCACCGTGGATTCAAACCCGTACATGTGTTGCGGCGGCACGGTGCCAATGATGGTGCAGGGTTTGTCCTGCATCAGCCCCAGGTGCGATGCTTCAGCCTGCACACAAGTGACCAGTGCGCCCCAGGTCTTCGGATGCGGTTGCGGGATGCCGGTCGAACCCGAAGTAAACACCACCGCGATGCGCTGGCTGCTGTCGATTTGCGGAACTTCAACTGCGCCCGCCCGGGTCGCGGCCATGGCCGGGTAGCGCAGTTGCGGCAGATCAACCGGGCGCAGGTCGCTGTCAGCCAGACAAAACACGTCCGGTGCAAAGGCCTTGATCTGGCGCACTACCTCCGCGGTGGGTGCAGACGGTAGCAGGCTGACTTTGCCGGCCACAATGGCGGCCGCCAGGCCCACGCTGAAACGGTAACGGTCGCCGCACAAATTGAGCAGGTGGCCGCCTGCGGGCAACAGCGACACAAGCTGCCCGACTTCGGCCAGAAACTGGCGCCGCGTGACGGCGCCATCGGCGCGCCTGGCGATGATGCTGTCCGGGGAGGCGTGTGATACCAGCGGCAGCAAAGACATGATTCAGGCTGCAGCGACTAGCGTGGACGCGCCGGGGTGTTCGTGAACGCCCGTACCGCATCGAGGATGCGCATATGCCGCATCTCGGGAAGCGCCCATCTGCGTACGCAATATTCGCCAATGAACATCAACGCGACCAAAGGCAGCGTCAGGAGATTGGAAAAAACAGACCATGTGGCCAGTGGCGCCAAAAAAAAGAGCAGCGTGGAAGCCAGCGCCATTGCGCCAAAAAACAGGGTCCAGGCGATCGTCACCTGGCGTGTGTAAATTTCATGCTGCGGCGTCACTGCCTCATGCACCGCATGTGCCAGGCGCGTGCACAGCGGTTGTCGCCCTGCGATCAAAGTACGGCCAAAAGCGATGAACAGGACAAGCAACATACCCATATGCTGCAGCCAGTACACCAGCCCGAAATGGTGTTCGAGCACCGACCAGCCCGCCCACAGCGCAGCACACGACAACACCAGCATGCCCAGCATGATCAAGCGCCGGGGCGATCGCCAGGCCAGCACCAGCGCGATCAGTACCACGGGCGCAATGGCCACCAAGGCACCCAGCTTGCCAGCGGCCGCGGATTCGTTGGTGTAATGCGCCAGCAGCGGATAGCCGATCAGCGCCGCAGCAATGCCCAGCCAGGGCAGGACGCGGCGCGCCATCAGCGCGTTCTCTGTGCCGCGATATAGTCGGAGAGGCTGCGCAGCGAGCTGAAAATGGTCTTGTTGTCGTCGCTGTCGCTGCGCAGTTGCAGACCATAACGCTTGGAGACCTCCAACGCCACCTCAAGCACATCAATCGAATCCAGACCCAAGCCTTCGCCATACAGCGGGGCGTCAGGGGTGATTTGATCTTCCGTGATCTCGAGATTCAGACACTCGATCATCAATTCAGCGACTTCACGCTGCAAATCCGCAGTACTGGAGGCAGCGGGTTTCTGATTATCTTCCATGATGGTTACGGAGGCGCTCTGAATAAGTGAGTAAAAAGTGCACGTCGAAGCTGCGGGGCGACGAAGTGGCTCGGTTCATCCGGCTTCGGTCGGCCGTCGAGCCCGGTCCGTGCCCAAATTGTAGCGTTTAATCAATTTTCGGGTGCGCCTCGGTATGGCAGCTTCCTAGCGCGCGGCTTCGACCCTGGTTTTCGATTCACCGAGTATCCAGGCGATCGAAAATCCCGCCGCCACGCCCCGCCGGTCCCTGACCAGCGGGCTGTCGGCGTATGCCGCGCCCTGCAGGGAGTCCCATTTGACGAAAGCGCCGACCCAGAATTCGCGGTAGCGCTTGCTTAGCGCGGCGATCATTTGCACACCGCCGTAGCCGGCGCCGGCGCTGTAGGCCGGCCGCGCTGCTGTGGCGAACGCCGGCTCCACGCTGTAGAAGTAGCGGTTATAGCCTTGGTCGGAATACACCGGCCCCGCGAGCAGTCCGAGTTTCCAGCCCGCGTTTCCCAGCGGGTCCCGGATATCGACGTTGACCTGCGGCTGAAACACCCAGCCGATGTGCCGCACATGCGAAAAATCGGAGGCGAACACTGCCCTCAGCGGTAGCCGGAGTTCCACGCGCGTTCTGTGGTCGCCAGCCTCCATCAGCTTGAGGTTCAAACCCGGCCCGATCTCCAGCGTGGCGTCGAGATCGGGCATGCCGCGCCGGGCCTCGTTCTTGCCGCTATCCACCGGCACCGAGCCGTTGATGCTGACATCGGCCTCGAGCGGATCGGTCTGGTAGAACAGGCCGCGCATCCGGCGCTCGTCCGCCTGCAGAAATTCGCCGCGATAAATGATGTAGGGGACGGGCAGCAGCCAGGACTGGCGCTCATTCGAGCCGCGGTAAGCCGGGAAGCTGAGCGCGGCGGCGCCTGCCCCGGCTTCCCACAAGGCCAAGGGCTCGGCGCGCGCTCCGGCCGCAGCAAGGACCAGCATGAGCGCGATGCCCGGAGTCAGCCCGGCGATCGGCCGCGCCTGTGTGTCCCGTTTTGCCCAGAACGAAACCATGGCAGATCTACTCCGGCATTGATCTCGGTTCGCCCGAATCGGGGCTTGGTCAATATGACGCAAAGGCAGCTTCAGATTGAATCATTGAATGCCGCCGCTGACGATCGTCTACGGCGTCTAAGCGGTGCTGCTGCCCGGAGGCAGATTCTTGCGCGTATTGTTCTGCCGGCGCCGGTCCAGCCACCAGGCGAGCGCCGGCAGCACGACGAAGGAGCCCGGCATCACCATCACCGCGAGATAAGGGCTGACCATGGACAGGCGGCGCAGGTGGTCGACGATCTTGCGCTTGTCCTCCGCCGACCACTTCTGCTTGTTGCGCGGTTTCATCAGCAAGGGCATCAGACCCGTTATCTGCACGACTTCGCCGAGAACGTATTTTCGCTCCCGGTCCATCATTTCCATGACGTCCCGGACTATGGGTGGCTTGCGCACGGTTCAGGGGGTGACTGTTTGTGCGAGCCAGCGGTAGCCCTGCCACAGGCCGAAGGCGCGCCGTGCCAACTTGAGGGCGCGGCGCGGGCGCAGCAGCGCGAGCACGAACACCGCGCCGGCCAGCAGCGGCGGATGCGACGCGAGCTTGCGCACGACGTCGACGCAGCGGTCGACGAAACCGAGCGGCTGCACGCAGAACTGCAGCGCCTGCCCCAGGTCTTCGCGCTGGCGCGCGGCACGCTCCAGCAGGCGCGCCCGCTTGGCTTCGATTGCGGCGAGGCGCCGGTTCACGTCCGCGGCTCCTGCAGCGCGCTGCGATCCTTCGCCAGCTCGCCGCGCGT
Organism: Thiobacillaceae bacterium; assembly: GCA_012274165.1. Classification (GTDB taxonomy): domain Bacteria; phylum Pseudomonadota; class Gammaproteobacteria; order Burkholderiales; family Thiobacillaceae; genus Thiobacillus. The sequence continues at coordinate 2,206 of JAAPAA010000289.1, read as the reverse complement.
AACCGCGAACGGTTTGGGGCGCGACTTCGCCTGCTGGCGCAGCATCAGGCCGAACACCACGCCTGCGGCGAGAAATACGATTGCGAGCACGCCTGCGGCAAGCAGCCGGTGCGTGTCCCAGAAATACAGCACCACCACGCCTGCGGCGAGCACCACTGCCATGCCGAGGCAGAAGGCCGCGGCGAGCGCAACGACCAGCATTTGCTCCAGCCGCACCCGCTCTTCTTCGATCTCGGTGGCAAGGATTTCCAGGCGCGTCTGCGCCGCGCCCAGCACGGTGCGCCCAAGATGCTTGATCGACTGCAGAAGGCCGCCGCGCGCGGCAGCGCCTTCCCTTGCCGCCATGGCTAGCGGCGGCTGATCAGCATGCCGATGACCAGCCCGACCGCGGCGGCGATGCCCACCGCGCCCCAGGGGTGATCATGCACGTAGTCGTCGGTGGCGCGTGCCGCGGCCTTGGTCCGGTCGAGCATGGCTTCCTCGGCGCGCGAGAGCTTGTCCTTGGCCAGGCGCAGGCTTTCCTGGATGCGCTCGCGCGCGACCACGGCCTTTTCGCCCATCTGCCCGGCAGTCGCCCGCACCAGCTCCTCCGCATCAGCGATGACGATGCGCAGGTCGGAAGCGAGTTTTTCGCGGGAAACGTCGGTATCGTTGCTCATGATGCTTGCCTTTCTCACTGGTAAATGCGGTTCCGGCCCGTACATACCCAATGCGCCGGCGGAAGCTTGTCAGGCTACCGGCTTTCTCTTGCCAAATCAACCTTGAACGCCGTTATCGCAGGTAAAATCGGCCGCATGCCCTCGCCCTATACGGAGATCCTGCGCAGCCCGCGCATCGCGGCCGTGCTGTTCCTCGGATTCTCCTCGGGCCTGCCGCTGGCTCTCACCGGAAGCACGCTGCAGGCCTGGCTGGCCGTTTCCGGCACCGACATCATGACCATGGCCTGGTTTTCCTGGATCGGCATTCCCTACCTGCTCAAGGTGTTCTGGTCGCCGCTGATGGACCGCTACGTGCCGCCCTTCCTCGGCCGTCGCCGCGGCTGGATGCTGCTGACGCAGCTGGCGCTGGCCGCGGGCATCGCCGCCATGGCGGTATCCCCGCCGAACGCGGACCTGTGGCTGCTTGGCTGCCTGGCGCTGTGGGTGGCGTTCGCCTCGGCCTCGCAGGACATCGTCATCGACGCCTATCGAACCGACTTGCTGCCGGCCCCCGAGCGCGGCATGGGCGCCGCGGTAAGCGTGCTCGGCTACCGCATTGCGATGCTGGCTTCCGGCGGCCTCGCGCTGATCCTCGCCGACCAGATCGGCTGGCGCCAGACCTTCTTCCTGATGGCGGCGCTGATGGGCGTCGGACTCGCCACCAGCCTGCTTGCGCCCGAGCCCGCGCTGCGCGGAACGCCGCCGCGCAGCCTGCGCGAGGCCGTGGTCGAGCCGCTGCGCGACCTCATGTCGCGCCCCGGCGCGCTGCAGCTGCTCGCGCTGATCATCCTGTACAAGTTCGGCGACGCGCTCGCCGGCACGCTGACCACCGCATTTCTGATCCGCGGCGTCGGCTTTTCGCTCACCGACGTCGGCACCATCAACAAGGTCCTGGGGCTGGTGTCGCTGCTTGCAGGCGGGCTCATCGGTGGCCTGTTGCTGGTGCGCATGAGCCTGATGCGCGCGCTGTTGCTGTTCGGTGCGTTGCAGGCGATCTCCAACCTTTCATTTGCCGTTCTCGCCTGGGCCGGCAAGAGCTATCCGCTGCTGGTGTTCGCGGTGGGCTTTGAAAATCTCGCCAGCGGCATGGGCACGGCGGCCTTCGTCGCCTTCGCCATGGCGCTGTGCAACCACAGCTTTTCCGCCACCCAGTACGCGTTGCTCTCCGCGCTCGCTTCGCTCGGGCGCATCCTGTTCGGGCCGGTGACGGGCGGCCTGGTCGAGCTCATGGGCTGGGCGAATTTCTTCGTGCTCACCTTCGTTGCCGCGCTTCCCGGCCTGTGGCTGGTTTGGCAGATGCGCGCGCAGATCGACGCGGTAGAACAGGCGCAGCCGCGCAGCGCTTAGACGTTTATTTCTTCTCGAACCGGTACACTGCCACGCTGCCGCGCAGATTCGGCACGAAACTGATGCGGCGCTCGCCCTGCATCACGATGCGCTCGAGGATGCGCACGCCGTGGGTGGCGCAGAAATCCTCGAAGTCCTCCAGCGTGCACAAGTGCACGTTC
>JAAPAA010000288.1 GCA_012274165.1 Thiobacillaceae bacterium | reverse complement strand
CCTTTCCCCCCACATTGTGGCGATCGAGGCTGGCGTACCCGTGGAACTGGTACGCGTCGACCTTGGCACCGGTCGGACAGAATCCGGCGAGGACTACCGCAAGATCAATCCGGATGGCTATGTGCCCGCGCTGGATCTGGGGGACGGCGATGTCCTCACCGAAGGTCCGGCCATCGTGCAGTATCTGGCGGACCAGGCCAAGGACAAGGAACTCGCGCCGGTTTATGGCAGCCGGGAGCGATACCGTCTCATGCAGTGGCTGAACTTCATCTCCACCGAGCTACACAAGACCTATTCGGCCCTATTCGACTCGCGCGTACCGCCTGACTGCAAGACCCTGTTCACCGAGCGGCTGGCCCAGCGTTTCGCTCATGTCGCGTCGGTACTGGAGACGCAGCCCTATCTCATGGGCGAGCACTTCACCGTAGCGGATGCCTACCTTTTCACGGTGAGTTCGTGGGCGCCTCACGTCGGCTTAGACCTCGCGCCCTGGCCCGTACTGACCACCTATCAGGGTCGCGTCGCGGCGCGTCCTGCGGTGCAGCAGGCGCTGGCCGAGGAAGGGTTGCTCAAGTAAACGGAGGCATCAATCGAAGCGGATATTTCGAACTCCGCTCGTCGCCTTTGCCCGAACAAGCGGCGGCGGTGGGTTACCACAGTCCGACTTTCCGCGCCTCGTCGAGAGCGTCGTCACATTTCGCCGATCGGGCTGATTTCCATTATCTCGATGGATGCTTGCGGAATTTGTAGATGCGGATGGTTTTCGAACGATTGCGCGACGGCTTCATGCAACTCAGCCTCCACGATCGAGTAGAGCATGATGTCGTTCCTGATATCTGAAACACCGGTTGTCGTGACCCGTTTGGTCTTCCCGCCAGCGTCTGTACTGATGATCATGCTTGCGTGGGAACCCATCCATTCGCCCCACTCAGCCCGCATTTTTTCTTCCGCAACCTTCCTCTTTTCGGGGTCGGTCTTTGCCCACTCATCGATTACGGGGGCTGGTGTGAGGTATAAGACAAGAAACTTTTTCATGTTTGAGCCGGCCATGATATCTCCCGTGGTTTGTCTGGGTCTGGTTTGGAGTTGTCCAGACTCTGACTGACTGCTTCAGGCTGATATTAGGACATTTCATGGGGCTTGGTGACTGGCTGTTCATGGCCAATAGTGACGGTTAAGTGCGACGTCGCCAGTCACCTGCGCGGGTGGTTTCGAGAATCAGATAAACAGGCACACGTCCGACTGTTGCGCCACCGGCCAAAAGCTGGCCGCACCGATCCAGTCCTTGATTTCGGGGATGAAATCGTCGTGGGAGTGGCCGAACAGTTCCACGGTCATTTGACAGGCCACCAACTTGACGTCGGCTTCTATGCAGATCGACCGCAGTTCTTCGATGCTGGCCACGCCATTGTTTTTAACCGTTTGCTGCATCAGGCCGGTCGCCATTTTCTCGAAACCGGGCACGCCCGCCATCACCACATTCGGGATTTTCCAGTTGATGTCCTTGAGCCATTGCGGGCCGAACGGCATTTTCATCGGCATGCTCGGGTTGCCCAGTGGGCTGATTTCGAGATGTAAATCCTTCTTCAGCAGTTCGAGCCCGTAAAAGGTGAAAAACACCGACACGTCCCAGCCCAGTGCCGAAGCGGTGGAAGCCAGAATGAACGGGGGATAGGCCCAGTCGAGCGTGCCTTTGGTGGCAATGATGGCTAGCGAGGGAATGTGCGCGGCTTCGCGTTCCGCCATTCTGGTTTCAAAACGCTGGTCAAACCATTGATCCAGTTGGGATTGGTCAAGGTTGGCGGGGAGGATGTTATCGATGGCACCCATGATCGTCTCCTTAGCCTTTGCGAACGAGGAAAACAAACTCGCCCTGATCCGCGTTGGAAGAAACCAGTTCATTTCCGGTTTGTTTGCAGAACGCCTGCATATCCTTGATCGACCCCGGGTCGGTGGAGGTGATGGCCAGCGTTTCGCCTGCGCTCATGGCAGACAGGGCTTTTTTGGTCCGCAGGATGGGCAGCGGGCAATTCATGCCGCGTGCATCGAGGGATTGGGTTGCGGGTGTGTTCATCATGGTGACTCCTTCTGCGAGTAGATGACCGTACGGTCAAGAAAATCGGCAAAAAAATGCCGGACGAAACAACATGAATATCAGGACTCGGAGCGAGGAAGTCCATTAGCCGGGCAGGGCAAGCCATGCCTCCAGACGGACCGCTAGACCGGTCGGTTAATTCAGCAGCGAAAAAAACGCCCCTTGATCGCATCACAATCAGGCGGGCTTCAATTCGATGCGCAGGGTTTTGATCGCCGGCCCCAGCCGATATAGCAGCTCGGGGTCGTTCTGCGATTTGGCCAGCAGGATCACGCCTTCGAGATAGGCCAGCATGGCTTCGGCCGTCAGTGCGCTATCCAGTGGCGCAATGGTGCCCTCGGCAACAGCCTGGTCGAGCGCGTCCTTGAAGCGAAATTTGGCCAGCGTGAAAATGGCCAGCAACTTGGCGCGCAGGATGTCGTCCTGCGTGCTGACTTCAAGCGTCAGATTGCCGAAGATGCAGCCCAGCATTCGCCCGTGGACTTCCTTGATCGATTTCTGCCAGAAATAAGCAGCGTCGATCAAGTAGTCGATCCGCTCCATCGGCGGCAACGCCGGGTCGAACGCTTCGGCGACAAAACCATTGGCCCAGTCATCGGCGAATTCGTCGATGACCGCCAGCGCCAGGTCACGCTTGGACGGGAAAAAGTGATAAAAACTGCCTTTCTGTACGCCGGCGTTTTCGCAGATTTCCTGAATGCCCACGTTGGCATAGCTGCGCGAATGGAAACGCGACTTGGCGGCGGCCACAATTCGGGAGCGGGTGTCGGTTGCAATATTCATGAGCCGCACTCTAGTTGACCGACCGGTAAAATGCAAGCGATCGTATTTCAGTGGGTGGATGAATCAGGGTGAGTGGCATGGAGGCGGTCGCTCTCGGGTAAAATCGCGCCATGCATGCCGCTGAGCTTCTTCATCCTTCGACTCCTGACGCGCCGCTCGCACCCGTCATCAAGGTACGCGGCGAGCTGCTCACCGAACTGCCGCAGGATCTCTATATTCCGCCGGATGCACTCGAGATTTTTCTCGACGCCTTCGAAGGTCCGCTCGATCTGCTGCTCTACCTCATTCGCCGCCAGAACCTGGACGTGCTGGACATTCCGATGGCGGCGCTGACGCGGCAGTACATGGCTTACGTCGAGGCGGCGCGTGCCACCAAGCTGGAACTGGCGGCGGAATACCTGCTGATGGCGGCGATGCTGATCGACATCAAATCGCGCATGTTGCTGCCGCGCCGCGAGCAGGCCGAGGAGGCGAACGAGGGCGACGACCCGCGCGCCGAGCTGGTGCGGCGCCTGCTGGAATACGAGCAGATGAAGCTCGCCGGGCAGCATCTCGACGCCATGCCGCAGGCCGGACGCGACTTCGACACCGTCAGCGTGTTCCTGCCCGCAGCGGCCAGGCAGTTGCCGAGCATCCATCCGGAAGAACTCGCCGCTGCCTGGCTGGCGATTCTGTCGCGCGCGAAGAACCGCACCCATCACCGCATCGGCCGCCAGGAACTCTCGATTCGCGAACACATGAGCCGGATTCTGAAGCGGCTAACACCGGGTGAATTCATGGAATTCAAGGACTTGTTTCCGGAGTCTTCGACTGTACATGAACTTGTAGTGACCTTCCTGGCCGTGCTGGAACTGACCAAGGAAACCCTGCTCGACATCACCCAGTCCGAGCCTTTCGCCCCCATTTACGTCAAGCTTCATACCAATGTTCATGAACCTGCAGCCGAGTGATCACCCAGACGATTTGAAGCGCGTGCTGGAAGCCGCGCTGCTGGTGGCAGTGGAACCGCTGTCGCTGACCGAGCTCAAGCGCATGTTCGAACAGGACGACGCCAGCCCGGGCCTGTCCAGCGACATGTTGCGTCGTGCGCTTGAGGAGTTGCGAGCGGACTGGCAGGACAAAGGCGTGGAATTGGTCCAGGTGGCGGATGGCTGGCGCTTCCAGACCCGCGCCGAGATGCAGCCCTGGCTTACCCGGCTCAAGAATGAAAAGCCGCCGCGCTATTCGCGCGCGGTGCTGGAAACGCTGGCCATCATCGCTTATCGCCAGCCGGTGACGCGCGGCGACATCGAAGATATCCGCGGCGTGGCGGTCAACCCCCACATTATCAAGACGCTGGAAGAACGCGGCTGGATCGAGGCCATCGGCCACCGCGATGTGCCGGGACGTCCCGCGCTATTCGGTACTACCGGGCATTTTCTCAGCGATCTGAGTCTGCTCAGTCTGTCCGAATTGCCGCCGCTGGATGAGCTTGGTACGCTGGTTACGCCGGATGAAACTGCATTGATTCCGGAATTAAGGGCGGAATTGCTGGACAATGACACCCCGCAGACGTTTAGCGCAGTGATTGAAATTGCCTGCGCCGCACTTAGCAGTACAGCCACCGAGACTCTTTAATATGGCACGCCCCCTATCACCCATCCGCCGCGCCCCGACTGCTCCCATGGGGCGGGCGGCGAGCCGCCTGCAACACGCCATCGCCCCCGAAGCCGCCAGCGAGCGCCTGCAAAAAGCCCTCGCCTCGGCCGGCGTCGGCTCACGCCGCGAAATGGAAGAATGGATTGCCGAGGGTCGCGTGCAAGTCAACGGCGAAACCGCCACCATCGGCAGCAAGGTTGGACCGCGTGATGTGGTCAAGGTCAGCGGCCGCCGCGTCTATCTGCGCTTTGACGAGAAGCGCACCCGCATCCTGATTTACCACAAGTCGGACGGCGAAATCGTCACCCGCGACGACCCCAAAGGCCGCGCCACCGTGTTCGATGCCCTGCCCAAGCTGCGCGGCGCCAAGTGGATCGCCATCGGCCGGCTGGACTACAACACCGACGGCCTGATGATTTTCACCACCAATGGCGAACTGGCCAACAACCTGATGCACCCGCGTTTCGAAGTCGAGCGTGAATATGCGGTGCGGGTATTGGGCGAACTGAGTGAAGACATGATTGCGCAGTTGATCGCCGGGGTGGAACTCGAGGACGGCCCGGCACACGTGCAAAGCTGTTTTGCCGGCGGCGGCGAGGGGGTCAACAAGTGGTATCGCGTCATCATCAAGGAAGGCCGCAAGCGCGAAGTGCGGCGCCTGTTCGAGCAGTTTGGGT
>JAAPAA010000287.1 GCA_012274165.1 Thiobacillaceae bacterium | reverse complement strand
CTCATGGCGCAGTCCGGCCAGGTCTGTGCCTCGATGCAGGCGTGCGCGAGCCTGGCGCCGGCGGCACGAGCCCGGATCCTGCCGACGCTGTTGCGCAAGCTGGCCGGCGCGTGCGCTGCAGCAGACTTCGTCCCTGCCCTCGTCACCTGTGTGGACGCAGCCGTGTCGCTACCACATTCCGAGGAGCGGGCTGCGGCACTGTCGGGTATATGCGAGGTGCTCGTCGACATCGGAGCGCTCGGCGAACTGACACTGGTGAAGGAGCGCGCAAAGCAAGCCGCTCGCGAGATCGCGACACTGGATTACGGCGAGGCGATGGGAGCCTACGCCTCGCTGGTTACCATGGTGGTTCCGCAGGACGGATTCCTCGCCGATGCCGCCGCGGCGCTCCAGCGCGTTGGCCGGATCGAAAGGCTAGCCGGCCTCGACGAAGACGCGCAAGCGACCGATCGAGAGGCGTACTTGTTGCTGCAAGACGTGTCCCGCGGCCCCCGTTGTGATGAGGCGCTGGCACGCTTCGGCCTTCTGCCTGACGCCCCAGCACAGCGTGAGGCCCCGGCCAAGGTCGATCCCAATCCCTTGGAGCTGGCTCGACAGGGTCGACTGGCGGAGGCGACGGAGGCGCTGGAGCGCAGGGTCGAACTCCGGGAGCAGACGAAGGCATCACGCGACAACGCAGCCTCCGCCCTTGCCGCTTCCTGCACGCAAAGCGGACTGGCTGAGCTGGCGCACGACATCGTCGACCGTATCGATGATCGGTCGGTGCGATTCAGGGCCTGCGTCGCGTGTCTGGTGGCCGCAAATGCCCAGGGCGAACCGGCCGAAGAAGCCCGGTTCATGGATCGCCTCGGGGCCACAGCGATGGCACAGGCGCCGTTCGCGCGCGCGCAATTGCTGGAGGCAGCCCTACCGGTGCTCGTACGCGCTGGTTGTCATGTCGCGGCGGCCTACTGCGTGCACGCGCTTGCCGATTGCGCCGACGAGGGCTATGCCGACCTGCGGTTGGAGAAGCTCGTGGACTGCTGCCTGGCGGCCGGCATGCCCGACATGGCTGAAACCGTCGCATCTCGGATCGCAAGCCCGGACTGCGCAGGCCACGCCTACGCTCGACTGAGAAACCACTACAACCTACAAGCGCTGCTGGCGACCCGGGTTTCCAATGCTGTCGCTCTGGGGCTGCTGGACGAAGCCACGGAGCTAGCGCGGTCCGCGGCGACGCCCTACGAGCGCGAGAAGGCCTTCGTGTCTCTTGGCATCGCGCTCGCGCGCCATGGCCACCAGGACCGGGCTGAGCAAATCGTGCTGGCCGTGCAGATGGAGGCCTCGACGTACAGCGAGCCTCACCGTGACATCCAGGTGGAGATTGCCGCAAGCCATGCCCGCGCGGGCCGCTTCGATCAGGCCACTTCGAGCATGGAGCGCATCGACTTCGCCCGGGACCGGGCACGGGCCATTGCTCTCATCGTGGAATTCATGACCGGCCCGGAGCACGCGACGCGGGCAGAACAACTACTGACTCGCGCCGAGCCGTGGGTGCCAGGGCCAGACGAGTACTCTCTTCTCAAGCAGCGCATCAACTTGCTGGCGGACCTTGCGCTGGCCGCCGGCAAAGCGGGTTTGCCAGCAGCCACGTTGCGCTTGTCCGGCGAACTTCGCCGTCACGAAGGCGTGAAGACTCCTGACAAGTGGAACCCAGCTGGAGCGATCCTCCAGGGCGATGAAAGGGAGCGCGCCGAACGAGCGCGAGCGGCACGCATTGCTGCCTTGTCGGCCCTGACCGAATTGACGCTGGCCAGATTCCCGGCCGCTGAGCTGCCCCAAGTCGTTGCCGCGTTCGAGGACGACGCGGCAGTGGTTGCGGCTCGTCGCGCAGCCTCGATGCGACAGGCGCGCCGCGGGCACCTGGACGGGGCCTTGGCTGCCTTAGGGGCTCAGGCACTGGATGACTGGATTGCTTCGCTGTCAAACCTGATGCCGGCATTCGACATGTTGGAATCGGGCATGGGTCGGACCACGCTCACCGACGCGGTTCGGATTGTGGGCTGGGTGCGGCGCGATTGGGCGCCAATGGCCGAGGTCCTGGGTGCGCCGGCCAACCCTGCGTTGAGCCGTCAGTCGCCAAACCGAACTGGCGGCCACAAACCCGACACTGCTTTTGGTGGGTAGCCAGGAGCCACGCTCATGCGTGCGGTGTCGGCGCGGCCCTGCGGCTGCGCGCGGGAATGCGTCTCACCTCAAACCCCTCAGCATGGCTGCATGCACTTGTTGAGTCGACTGCGTCCGCTTGCGGTTCAACGCTGGCGCTGCTACAGTTAGCTAAATGGATAACTATGGCGCGTCGCTGGATTCGATCTTCCATGCGCTCGCCGACCCCACGCGCCGGGCCATCGTTCAACGCCTGGGCAGGGGCCCGGCGACGGTGACCGAACTGGCGCAACCGTTTGCGATGGCGTTGCCGTCGCTGATGAAGCATGTCGGCGGGTTGGAAGAGACGGGGCTGGTCCGATCGAAGAAGACAGGCCGCGTGCGGACTTGCGTTTTGCAACGCAAGAAATTGGCCGCAGTGGAACTTTGGCTTGGACAACAGCGAGCCGTCTGGCGTGCTCGTTATGGGAATCTGGACGAGCTCTTGGCAAAACTCAACGGAGAAGATGATGAAAATTGATCCACGCTTCGAATTTGTTGTAGACAAGGTCCTCAACCGGATCACCGTGGAACGGGAGTTCGCGGCGAAGCAGCAATTGGTGTGGGACTGCCATACACGACGCGAATACCTCGACCAATGGTTCGCGCCCAAGCCGCTCACGACCCGCACGAAGCACCTGGAGTTCAAGCCGGGAGGCTATTGGCATTACGCCATGGTCATGCCCGACGGACAGGCGTTCTGGAGTCGCCTGGATTACCAGTCGATCGCTCCTATCGATGGCTATGTGGCGCTCGATGGTTTCTCAGACGAAACTGGCGCGGTCAATTCGGAGT
>JAAPAA010000286.1 GCA_012274165.1 Thiobacillaceae bacterium | reverse complement strand
TTTGCCCCGGCAGATTCCGGGTGATTTTTTGGAGAACTACTCATCGCGACAGAAAAGAAACAGACTCGTATCAACGGGGAAATCAATTGCCCTGAAGTGCGTTTGGTCGGTGTGGAAGGCGAACAGCTTGGCATCGTGAAAATTGTCGATGCGCTGCGTCAGGCGGAAGAAGCTGATCTGGATCTGGTTGAAATTGCGCCGACGGCACAGCCGCCGGTCGCAAAAATCATGGACTACGGCAAGTTCAAGTACCAGGAAAGCAAGAAACAGCATGAAGCCAAGCTGAAGCAGAAGCAGGTACAGATCAAGGAAATCAAGTTTCGTCCGGCGACGGATGAAGGCGACTACCAGATCAAGCTGCGCAACCTGACCAAGTTTCTGGAAGAGGGCGACAAGACCAAGATCACCTTGCGTTTCCGGGGCCGTGAAATGGCGCACCAGGAAATCGGCATGGCCCAGTTGCGACGGGTTTCGACTGATCTGGCCGAGATTGCGATCGTTGAGCAGTTCCCCAAGATGGAAGGCCGCCAGTTGGTGATGATGCTGGCACCGAAGAAGAAGATTTGAGCTTTTGAGACAGGCGTTTCTCAGGCTTCTGGCGAATCAGCCAGAGGTTAAAAACGCCACAATACGTGTTGTCGGGTTGGTGAAGCATTCCACACCGTGGGATCACCTGACCGCATGAGATAAAAGGAAGCATCATGCCTAAGATGAAAAGCAAGAGCGGCGCCGCCAAGCGGTTCCGCGCGCTGGGCAGCGGCAAGTTCAAGCGCTCGCACGCGTTCATGCGTCACATTCTCACCAAGAAGAGCACCAAGCGTAAGCGCCAGTTGCGCGGCATGGAAACAGTCAATGCCAGCGACCACAAAGCGATTTCTCGCATGTTGCCCTACGCTTAAAGGAGAGATTAGATGCCACGCGTCAAACGGGGTGTAACCGCCCGAGCCAGTCACAAGAGAATCATCAACGCCGCTAAAGGCTATCGCGGTCGTCGCAAGAACGTATTTCGCGTCGCCAACGAAGCAGTGATGAAAGCCGGTCAGTACCAGTATCGCGACCGTCGTCAACGCAAGCGCCAGTTCCGCGCTCTGTGGATCGCCCGTATCAACGCAGCTTCGCGTCAGCACGGTCTGACCTACAGCGTGTTCATGAACGGCCTGTCGCGCGCTGAAATCGGAATCGATCGCAAGGTTTTGTCCGATATCGCGATTTTCGACAAGGATGCTTTTGCCAAAATCGTCGATCAGGTCAAGGCCAAGCTGGCAGCCTAAGCTGACAGTCCGTAACAAAAAAAGGCCGCAAGGCCTTTTTTTGTTTGCCCAAGTTTTGCTGTTAATGCTCCAAACGAGATCCCGCCATGCGAAATCCCAACGAAATCGTTGCTGATGCCCTTACTGCGATTCAATCCTGCCCAGACTTGACCGCACTGGAGCAGGTGAAGGCAACGTATCTGGGCAAGAGCGGTCAGATGACCGAGTTGCTGAAAAGCCTGGGTGCGATGCCTGCCGACGAGCGCAAAACGGCGGGTGCGCGCATCAATGAAGCCAAGCAGGCGGTTGAGACCGCATTGAAAATGCAGCGCGACGCGCTACAGCAGGCGGAACTGGATCGCCAACTGGCGGCTGAAACCCTGGACGTGAGCCTGCCGGGACGCGGGCTGTCGCATGGCGGCCTGCATCCGGTGTCACGCACCCTGGCGCGGATCCAGGCCTTGTTTCGCTCGATCGGCTTCGAGGTGGCGACGGGCCCCGAGATCGAGACGGATTTCTACAATTTCACCGCACTGAATATCCCGGAAGACCATCCGGCGCGGGCCATGCACGACACGTTCTATCTGCAGTCGGAAGGCCTGTTGCGCACCCACACCTCACCGGTGCAGGTGCGTTACATGCAGACCAACCAGCCGCCGTTGCGCATCATCGCGCCGGGGCGGGTGTATCGCTGCGATTCCGACGTCACGCATACGCCGATGTTCCATCAGGTCGAAGGCCTGTGGGTGGACGAGTCGGTATCGTTTGCCGATCTCAAGGGCGTGCTCGCCGACTTCATGCGCAATTTCTTCGAGCGCGACGATTTGCCGGTGCGCTTCCGGCCGTCGTTCTTCCCCTTTACCGAGCCGTCGGCCGAGATGGATATCGGCTGCGTGATGTGCTGCGGCGAAGGCTGCCGGGTGTGCTCGCACACCGGCTGGCTGGAAGTACTGGGCTGCGGCATGGTCCACCCGAATGTGTTCAAGCATGTCGAGATCGACACCGAACGCTTCATCGGCTTTGCGTTCGGTTTGGGCGTCGAGCGGCTGGCCATGTTGCGCTATGGCGTCGATGACTTGCGATTGTTCTTCGAGAACGATCTTCGCTTTCTCAAGAAATTCAATTAACTAGAGCGCGCTTATCATGCAATTTCCCGAATCCTGGTTGCGTAATCTCGTTAATCCTGCGCTCGACACCGCTCAACTGGCTCACGTCGTGACCATGGCCGGGCTGGAAGTGGAGGCCTTGACCCCGGTTGCGCCGCCGTTCAACAACGTGCTGGTGGCTGAGATCCTGTCGGCCGAAAAACATCCCGACGCCGATCGTTTGCGCGTGTGTCAGGTCGATGTCGGCGAAGCCAACCCGGTCACGATCGTGTGTGGCGCGCCCAACGCGGCGGCGGGGCTCAAGGTGCCGTGCGCGCGCCCAGGCGCCAAGCTGCCCGGCATCGAAATCAAGGTGGCCAAGGTGCGCGGGGTCGAATCCTTCGGCATGCTGTGCTCGACCAAGGAACTGGGGCTGGAAGGCGCGGCTGACGGTTTGATGGTGCTGGCGGCAGACGCGCCGGTGGGCGCAGATTTCCGCAGCTGGCTCAATCTGGATGACACGCTGATTACCCTGAAACTTACGCCCAACCGTGCGGATTGCCTGTCGATGCAGGGCCTGGCGCGCGAAGTGGGTGCGATTACGGGCACCGCAACGCGCTTGCCGCAGGTGACGCATGCGGCCATCCAGATTCATGACACGCTGGCGCTGAACGTGGCGGCAAGCGAAGCCTGTCCGCTTTATCTGG
>JAAPAA010000030.1 GCA_012274165.1 Thiobacillaceae bacterium | reverse complement strand
TAGTGCGGGTGGATGCGCGCGCCGAGCGCCGGGATGTCGACACCCTGCTTGCGCCATTCGTGCGCGCCGATGACGCCGAGCAACTCGCGCAGCGACACCAGCGATGCGGTTTGATCCTTGCCATGCGGCACCGCGCCATACGCCTCGATGCAGGCCTGCCGCACGTCGGGCGCGCGCCGCAGCGGAATGCTGTAATCCGCGTCCAGCGGCAGCAGCAGCATGCCGAGGGTGCGGGCGCGCTGCGACTGGAACTGGCGGTGAAAATTGAAGGATTCGATCGGCGACGTGGCAGGCTTGCGCGGCTTGCGGTCGATGCGGCGCGCCATCGCCTGCAGCAGCTGGCGCGCGTTCTGGTAATCGCTGCGCCACAGCAGCGCCGTTCCCTCGCTGGCCAGGCGGTAGGCCACATCGGCCGTCATGCGGTCGTCCGCCACCATCACCCGCTTGGGCGGCGGCGTGCCGTTCTCCGAGCGCCAGCGGGCAGTTCGGGTCTGGTCGGCTTCGGACCAGGTTACAACAGGAAAACCAGGATCAGCCACAGAACTCACTCGGTTAACGCATAACCGCCAAAACGCATCAAGCCAGTGATTTTACGTTCTGCGAGCGTCCCGGGGTAATGATTACTGCCGATGCGACAAACCCGCTTCGTACCAGCCCTGGCTCTGGTTGACGATCTTCACCACCAGCAACATCACCGGCACCTCGATCAGCACGCCGACCACGGTGGCCAGCGCCGCGCCCGACTGAAAGCCGAACAGCGCGATCGCCGCCGCTACCGCCAGCTCGAAAAAGTTGGACGCGCCGATCAGCGCCGAGGGGCCGGCCACGCTGTGCTTTTCGCCAACCTTGCGATTGAGCCAGTAGGCAAGAGACGAATTGAAGAACACCTGGATCAGGATCGGCACCGCCAGCAGCGCAATGATCAGCGGCTGCTGGATGATCGCCTCGCCCTGGAACGCGAACAACAGCACCAGCGTGGCCAGCAGCGCCAGGATGGAGGCGTGGCCGAGTTGCGCCATCACCGCGTCGAACGCTGTCTGTCCGCGCTTGAGCAGCAACTTGCGCCAGATCTGCGCGAGGATCACCGGGATAACGATGTACAGCACCACCGAGGTGAACAGCGTGTCCCACGGCACCACGATCGCCGACAGCCCAAGCAGCAGGCCGACGATGGGGGCGAAAGCGAAGATCATGATGGCGTCGTTGAGCGCCACTTGCGACAGCGTGAAATACGGGTCGCCGCCGGTGAGCCGGCTCCACACAAACACCATCGCGGTACACGGCGCGGCCGCCAGCAGGATCAGGCCGGCGACATAGCTGTCGAGTTGTTCGGCTGGCAGATATGGGGCGAACACATGGCGAATGAAAATCCAGGCCAGCAGCGCCATCGAAAACGGCTTCACCGCCCAGTTGACGAACAGGGTGACGCCGATGCCCTTCCAGTGCGACTTCACCTGATGCAGCGCGCCGAAGTCGATCTTCATCAGCATCGGGATGATCATGATCCAGATCAAGAGGCCGACCGGCAGGTTGACCTGCGCGACTTCCATCCGCCCCAGCGCCTGGAACGGTGCCGGCAAAAACTGCCCGAGCAGAACTCCGGCGACGATGCACAGCGCCACCCACAAGGTGAGCCAGCGCTCGAACAGACTCATCGGGACACCCGCCGCCTGTTTGGCGGTGACTTCACACTGTGCGCTCATCCTGCTAACTCCCTTAACGTTGGCGTGCTCATGCGGTCTTACCGATATCGCGCACAGCCTGCTGCAGCTTCATGCCGTCGAGCGTGGCAAACGGCAGGCTGACAAACATGCAGATGCGGCGCTGCAGCTGGTTCATGGCATCGACAAAAGCGTGGCGCTTCTGTTCGTCGGTGCCTTCAACCGCTGCCGGGTCGGGGATGCCCCAGTGCGCGGTCATCGGCTGGCCGGGCCACACCGGACAGACTTCGCCCGCCGCGTTGTCACATACGGTGATGACGAAATCGAGACGCGGTGCATCGGGCTGGGCGAATTCGTCCCACGACTTGCTGCGCAGAAGGGCAATGGGGAAATGGTTTTTCTCCAGCAATTCCAGCGCATACGGATTGACCTGCCCGCCTGGATGGCTGCCCGCACTGAAGGCGCGGAAGCGGCCTTTACCCAGATTGGTGAGCAGGGTTTCGGCCAGAATCGAGCGCGCGGAGTTGCCGGTGCACAGGAACAGTACATTGAAGCCAGGTTCGGTCATGACGGGGGCTCCAGTGGAAAAATCAGGCAGCGCTTTGCAGGCCGAATTTTTCACGCACGGCGGTCACCAGCCGGTTACGGATGTCGTCGCGCACGGCGAGAAAGCTCTCCAGCGGTTCGCCGTGCGGGTCATGGAACGGCAAGTGAATCGCTGGAATCGGCTTGGGGAAAATCGGGCAGGCTTCCTTCGCGTTGTCGCACACGGTCACTACCAAATCGATGTTTTCGTTCATCACCGCATCGATGTCTTTCGGGTGCAGACCATCGGTGTTTAGGCCCGCTTCTTTCAGCGCCGCGATGGCGCCGTCAGCGACCTTGGGCTGCGGCCGGGTGCCGGCAGACAGCGCGCGCACTTGTCCTGCGAGATCATGGTTCAACAGCACTTCGGCCATTTGCGAGCGGCAGGAATTGCCGGTGCACAGCACCAGCACGGTATAGGGTTGAGTCACGGTTTTTCCCTTGTTTTGAATTGATGTTTTAGATGAAACGGTTTTCAGCAGCGAAGGCTCAACAACAGCCAGACGCCTTGCCCTGGACCGGGATGCAACCGGAAACTTTTGCCACAGCCGGCTCGGGCACGCAGCAGCCGCCTGCGTGCGCTTCGCCGTCTTCGGGCGCGCCGAACACGGGAATGCTATCGAGCGTGTGGTAGGTTTCCCACGCGATGCCGGTGGGGTCGGTCGCCCAGTATTTGTCCGATTTGGCATAGCAGCAGGCGGTACCCATTTCCTCGATCACGTCGGCCTCCAGCTTTTGCAGACGGCCGCTCATCTCGGCCAGCTCGTCGGCGTTTTCCACCTGCACACCCAGATGGTTGAGGCCGGGCGCGGCACCGCGTGCCGAAATCGCAAAGTTGACGCGCGGATCGTCGAGCATCCATTTCGCGTAATCGGTTTTGGTGACGGTCGGCTCGCTGGCGAACATCGTCGAATAGAACTTGATGCTGGCGGCGAGATCGTCAACCGCGACGTGTACATGCAGGCGTTTCATGATGGCTCCTTTTCGGTTGAACAAACGGGGGAACAGACTGGCGTGCAGGGATTGCCGCCGCAGCAGTTTTCGGTGAGGTAAACCACCAGGGCATTCATCTCGTCGAACTGTGCGGTGTAAATGACGAAGCGGCCGTCTTGCCGCGACACCGCCAGCCCGGCATGACTGAGTTCCTTCAGGTGAAACGACAGCGACGACGGCGGGATGCCGGTGAGTTCGCTGATTTTTCCGGCAGGCAAACCAGCCGGTCCAGCCTGGACGAGTTTGCGGAACACTGCCAAGCGGGAAGCCTGGGCAAGTGCGGACAGGGCGGTGACAGCGTCTATTGTTTCCATATTTTAATGATAATGGAAATATTGAATTAAAAGCAAGCCCCCATTCCTTGTCTACCATGTCAACAGAACGCTGAACGTAACCCACCCAGGAGCCACCATGTCCGACCCCGTCATTTGGCCGACCAAGACACGCGAACTGCACAACCACCATTTCGATTCCACCATCTGGAACGATTTCAAGTTTCGCGACGACGACGTCATCATCGCCACCTATGGCAAGTCCGGTACCACCTGGATGCAGCAGATCGTGGCGCAGATGCTGTTCGGCGGCGACCCGGCCTTGCCGGTCGCCGAGATGTCGCCCTGGCTCGATCTGCGCGTTCCACCCAAGGAAATTAAATTGCCGCAGGTAGAAGCGCAGACGCATCGCCGCATCATCAAGACACATCTGCCGGTCGATGCACTGGTGTTCTCGCCGCAGGCGAAATATATCTACATCGGCCGCGATGGCCGTGATGTGCTGTGGAGTCTGTACAACCACCACGCCAACGCCAATGCTCAGTGGTACGCGGCATTGAACGACACCCCCGGGCGGGTGGGGCCGCCGATCGCCCCCCCACCTGCGGACATTCGCCAGTACTGGTGCGACTGGCTGGAGCAGGACGGTCACCCCTTCTGGCCGTTCTGGGACAACCTGCGCAGCTGGTGGCAGATACGCGCGCTGCCGAACGTGCTGTTCGTGCATTTCAACGCGTTGAAGCGCGACATGCCGGGCGAGATGCGGCGTATCGCCGCCTTCCTCGACATCCCCATCACTGAGGCGCGCTGGGCGGAAATCGTCAGCTATTGCAGCTTCGACTGGATGAAGCAAAACGCGGCAATCAGCGTGCCGCTCGGCGGCGCATTCTGGGATGGCGGCGCCGCGACCTTCATCAACAAGGGGGTGAATGGCCGCTGGACCGATACGCTGACCGCGGAAGAATCGAGGGAATATGAAGCGCGCGCCGAACGCGAATTGGGCAAGGATTGCGCGCGCTGGCTCGCCACGGGCGAGCGCTGAAGCGCGACACACAGCCCGCGTCAGCGCGCAAGGCGCTTTACGTTGGGCGTGTTGCCAGGCAGTTCAGCGCCACCGCCTCCGCCACCCGAATGCCATCCACACCCGCCGACAGAATTCCGCCCGCATAGCC